>CASFUN010000022.1 GCA_949298005.1 uncultured Alphaproteobacteria bacterium
TATAATAAAAGGACAAAAACTTCCAGATTCTTATAACCCATTTTATAAATTGCAAAAATATTTGTTAAGAACTATAAAAGCAGCTTTTGCTTTATTTTTAGTCATTTTCTTTTATAAAAAATTGTTATTAGGTGATTTAGAAAGTTTTACTAAACCAGAAAATATTCCTAAATTAGTATTTCTTAGTTTTAAATTTTCAATTGTACTTTGGTTGATATTTTATAATGGTTGGCAGCAAGGTATATATGATAAGTTAGTAAATTTTGCAACAGCAAGTTATAGTTTTGTGAATAATATTTTTGTGAGAACAGTAAGTAATCCTAAAAATCAAATGTTAAATTTTTCTAATGGAGATAAAGTATTAAGGGTCGTTGAAAAAAATGAACTAATTGGAAATGAAGAACCAGTAATGTTATGTATTAAATATGATATTTTTGACAATGTAACTTATTCCATAAGAAACAAAGAAACAAAAAGATGTGAAAAAGGTTTTTATAGTAATTATGTTATAAATAGTTCATACGAGGATAGTTCTAACATAATAGTCAAAAAAGCTACTAAACAAGAAAGACGAACAAGTCAAAATGTAATCATTTCCAATAACCAAGAATTATCACAATTGATATATTATATTGATAAATATAATGATAAAAATGAAGGTAATTTAAAAATACAGATAAAAACCGGTAGTGGTTGGGATGAGTTAAAGAATAGTAATTTATGGAATCCGGATTATGATGGTTGTTATTTTGATGGTACCGAATATAAAGATGATAAAAATTATCTCGCCATGTTTGATACATTGGATTGTAAATTGGCTAGATATATTGGCTATTCAGTTAATATGGCAGCTCCAAACTTATTAATATATAGTGCTATTATGCTCTTACCAACTTTCTTTTTCCCGGATAGTGTTGTTACAAAGGTTATAAATTGTATTGGTACTCTTATATTTAGTTTAATGATGACTTTTTTATTTATGATTTTTAATATTGTATTAAAGGCCATTTATGTATTTACTTCAGCATTTTTTAATCTGTCGGTTTTAATACTGTTATCGCCAATAATTTTGCCTCTGATGTTTTTTGAAAGAACAAAAAGTGCTTTTGATAATTGGCTTGAATACATAATGGATAATATCTTTAAGCCTGTACTTAATTTTGCATCATTAGTAATCTATGTTAACCTTATGGATATAATCTTATTGAAAGATGCGACATTTAATAATCATAGCAATAAAGGAAGGGGAGCTAACCTTGTTTGTTCGGAAAGTTCTTCCAGTTTTGTATGTTTAATCAATGGTATACCAGGGGTACAGCAAATAAAAGTCTTGGCAAATTCAAACTTTTATTCAGTAATTATAGATATATTGATTGTATTTGTATTTTTTAAATTATCTGATCAAATACTTACCGATATTGAAAATATTTCTGGTAGTACATTTAGGAATCTATCCGGGGATAAACAGAGTTCGTCAGCACTCAGTGCAACAGGAACTCCTATGGGTAAAAGTATTAAAGATAGCCTTAAATCAGCCAAGGCTACCGGAACTAAGCTTGAGGAGATAAGGCATGATTATATTAACAATGTTCCGGGAGTCTTATTTGACGCAGCAAAAGAGGCCAGACGTAAGATGATAGAAGAGGGTGGTGAATCGAGTACATTTAGTAAAATAAATAGTTCTATAGACAAAAAAATTAATAATAAAGTTGGTAGAGTTGCTGCCAAAGTTGGTTTACAATATTTAGCAGCTCCGGCCACAATTGCTGATGGTCTTGTTAGGGGAGCCGGTTTTATTGGTGAAGGCCTTGAAAAGATAAGAGATAAAAGAGATCAACTACTTAACAGAACTAATACTTTTTTGAATGATACTAAGCGCATTGCCTCTTTTAAAGTAAAATCTGCTTTTGATAAAGTAACATTAAAAAACCATAGAAATTATCAAAGATCTATACAATTATTAAAAGAGAATGAAAATATCTTTAATGATAAATTAAAAAATGATATAAAGATGGAATCGACGAGAAATAAAATAAAAGAACTTCAAGAAAAAGCTATAAACTCAAATTCAGAAGAAGACCGTGCAAAGTTAAATAAAAAATAAGGGAGTTAAAAAACGAATTAAGTAGATTAAATGACTCTAAAGTTAATAGAGAATATCAAAAGAATTTGGATTTTATAAACAAAAATCTCACGGAAAAATATAAAAATAAATTTGTTGAAAAAGTTAGAAATAATATTAGTGAACAAAAAAACAAATATAATTTCTCCAGCAAAGACAAGGAAAAAATAAATTCTATCGAAAAATAATAAATAGTATGAATCTCTTAGACGAGTTATCGATAGAGCACTCAAAGGAAGATAAAGAATTTTTAAGAGACAATATAAATTCAGATGAGAAAAAGAACTATGATTATCTTAATGAAAATAAATTTAGATTTTTTAAAGAAGCCAGAAAGAGAAGAGCAATTATGAAAGTCACAGATAATATTTCATTACTTAAAAAACTTAATATAGAAGCATCACAAGAAGATTTAAATATTATAAGACAATATAAAGAAGATGATAAACCTTCTGAAACTACTAGTAAAGTTTAATTTATTTCAACCTTAATTAGTATACCATAACTAGTTATTAGTATATAGCACTCAATGGGTTTATTCTTATTTGTTCTTTCAAGTAATTTTTTATATATTTCTAATTGTCTTATATATTCTTTTGGTAGTTCTTCAGAATTTTTATAGTTTTTTAGTGTATTTTTATAATCTAAAATTAAAATTTTATCTTCTAATTCTACCATTCTATCTATTCTGCCAGAAACTATATTTCCGTCTATTTCTCCAACAATATTGACTTCACTGTTGGATTTTTCAGAAAAAAACTGCTTTAGATTATCATTATCTAATATATTAAAGATTATTTCTGATATTTCTGATATTTCAGATTGTGTGAAATTTTTTATATTATTTTTATAAATGTTCATTACGTTTTTCCAATTACTTCTATCTATTTTTGGTAAAATCTCAAGCAGTTTATGTATAATTTTGCCTTTCTCAATTGAATTGATATTATTTTGTGCTGGTTTATCTCTATCTATGTAATTATAATACTGCGATGGTGATATAATTTTTTGTTTATTATTTGTATAATTGTATGTTTTTATGTTTTTTAATATTGTTTCTATTATATACGGATCAGAATTTTTATTTGATTCATTATTTGTAGTTTCACTGAGACTATTATACAAATAGTTATATTTACCATA
>CASFUN010000023.1 GCA_949298005.1 uncultured Alphaproteobacteria bacterium
AGGATCAATTTTTCCTTCTTTAGCTAATTTAGTTACATCTTTTGTAAATTTTTCTAATGCTTGATAGTTACCTTCTGCATCTTCTGTATTAGCTTTGTTTCCTGCTCTAATATTATCTATAGAATTTGACAATGATTTTGTATCTACGCCTCCGTTTTTAAATATTTCAGAGACTTTAATGTCAGTTTCAATTATAGCCTGTAATAATCTTTCTATTGTTACAAAAGAATCTTTATTTTTATCAGCTATTTTTTCAGCTTCTGAGAATGATTTTATGACATCTGTAGATAATCTTGGTTCGTTGTAACCGTTACCACTGATTTTTGGCAATTTATCAATTTCTTGGTGGATTTTTTCAAATATAAATTTGCTATTGCCATTACTTATATCTATTATTTTTGCTATTAAATTTTCATTGTCTTCTAGCATTGCTGACAATAAATGCCAGTTTGTTATGAACTGATTATTATTGATGGCTGCTGATGATTGTGCGTTTTGTATTGTTATTTTTAATTTATTTGTATAACGTTCTATGTTCATAAGTATATGATTTTGTTATATTAATAATATAGTTATTTATTTGGTTTAAACAAGCTATATTAACTTGCTATTTTTATATTAATTAGTCTTGTAATCTTGCTTTTAACAAAAAAGAGGGTATGTTAATCTCAACAAAATAGCGGATATGGCGGAATTGGTAGACGCGCTAGACTTAGGATCTAGTATCGCAAGATTTATGGGTTCGAGTCCCTTTATCCGCACCATTTAATAACAAAAAATTTATATGGAAATTAAAAAGACCTTATTAGTGGATCAAGAACTTAAAAAAGAATATGAAGTTACAGTCCCAAAAGAAATAGTGATATTAAAAGTAGATGAAGAAATTTTTAATATTCAAAAAACTTATAAGCTAAATGGTTTTAGGCCAGGTAAAGTACCATTGAATGTTATAAAAGATAAAGAATGGGCTTATGTATTTAGTAAAGCTTGCGAAAATGCAATTAACGATACAATAACTAAAATAGTTGATGAAAATTTGTATGAATTATCAGTTAAGCCTAATGTATCTATAGAAACTATGAAAGATGACGAGGATGTAAAATTTAAGGTTGTATATGAATTATTACCAAATATAGAAGATATAGATTTAAGTAGTATAAGTATTGATAAATATAACGTTGAAATAGGTGAGTCAGACATTGAAAAATCAATAAGGAAAATATTAGCTACTCATAAAAATTGGCAAAAAAATGATGGATTAGCAGAATTAGGAGATAGTGTAAAAATTAATTTTGTTGGAACAATAAATGGCGAAGAATTTGAAGGTGGCAAAGCTGAAAATTATCAATTAGAATTAGGAAGTCATTCTTTTATAGATAATTTTGAAGAACAAATAGTTGGTAAAACATCGGGAGATGAATTCGATGTGAATGTTACATTCCCTGATAATTATCATAAATCTTCTTTGGCAGGAAAACCAGCTGTATTTAAAGTAAAAGTTATAGAAGTATTAAAGGCATCTAAAATAGAGTTAACAGATGAGTTTGTTAAGTCTACTTTTGGTAGTGAAAATGTTGAGAAATTTAAAGAACTAGTTAGAAAAGAGTTAGTAAACAGTTATGAAAATGCTTCTAGAATTTTGGCTAGAGAAAAAGTAATTGATAATTTATTAAATGTAACAGATTTTAGTTTACCTGAAAATATGGTTAAAGAACAACTTAAAAGTTTATTGGAATATAAACAGAAAGAAAATATTAAGAACTCAATAACAGACCCAATTAATGAAGGTGAGCTAGAAAAAGAAGCTTCAAAGTTAGTTAAAGCCAATTTAATAATTTCAAAAATTGGAAAGGAAAATAGTATAACTACGAGTGACAATGAGGTTACCCAAGCTATAATGAAAAATGTTATGTCTGCTCCTGGTTATGAAAAACAAATAGTTGATTTCTACAAAAAAAATTATGTTGCTGTTCTTGATTTAAAGGATGAAATAACAAGAGTAAAGACTTTAGATTTTATTGTTGATAAAGTAAATAAAAATACGATTAATATTTCAGTTGATGATTTTGATAATTTGAATAAGAATATTAGAAAAAATGTTTAGTATAAAAAGAAGGGTTTGTTTTGCAGATACAGATGCAGGTGGTATAACCTACCATTCAAAGTATTTAGATTTTTGTGAACAAGCTCGTCTTGAGTTTTTGATTGAACGTGGTATTACACAGAGAAAATTATGGTCTGAACATAATATGATGATGGTTTTGCGTTCATGTAATGTTGAGTATATAAGACCAACTCATGCAGAAGATTTATTAACAGTTACAGTTGAAGATATTATTATTAGAGGCTCAATAATTAAGATTAAACAGAATATTTATGATGTTGATGATAATATTACAACTAAATGTGATATAGAACTAGTAGCTGTTGAATTTGGTACTATGAAATTAATTAGAAAAATTGACGAAAGACTAATAAGTTGTCTCAATCTTAGTTAAATTAGATTTCATATTTTATTTGATAGTTTTTTATTGAAATAAACCAAGAAAAGTGTTATAATAATAAAAAATTATATGGATATTATTTTAATATGGTAGCGAAGGTTAAAACTTTCACATTTATAGGAACTGAAACAATTGATGTTGAAGTAGAAGTAAAACTGTCTTATGGAATTGTTGCATTTAACATAGTTGGGTTACCAGACAAAGCTGTTAATGAAGCAAAGGAAAGAATTCGAGCAAGTATAAATTCAATGGATCTTAGTTTTCCAGCCAAGAGATTAACTATTAATCTTTCACCAGCTGACTTAAGTAAAGAAGGTAGTTATTTAGATTTACCTATGGCGCTTGGTTTGTTGATTGAAATGAATA
>CASFUN010000024.1 GCA_949298005.1 uncultured Alphaproteobacteria bacterium
ATAAAGGAAACATCAGATGAAGAAGCAAAAGATCTTGCAAAAAAGATTCTAAAGGAAAAGACTTGGTCTCAATTTGGAGATGTCGCTCAAGGAGTAGGTAATATAACTATTACAACATCTGAATTATTTACTGATGATAGACTAGCTATTGATCCAATTAATTTAATTGCTGTTCTTATGATACAGTCTACTTTCGAAATTATGATAAATGCTGTAATGGATGCAATATCGTTAGATTTTGACTGTATTATATCCAGAGTTGTTGCAGCTCAAGCTGTTCAATATATGGCTCAAGCTACTGTAGCTGGTGTATCGGATAAAAATTTTAAAAAAGCTAAAAAAAATCTTCCAGTGTATAAATTTTGTGGACATAACTGGTTGAGTTATGATAAAGATTGGGATTATAATAGCTATGATAACAATGATCTAGGTATTAATGACCATTATCCAAGAAGAGGTCCGTATGAAGAGTCGCGCTATAAAGAAGTACTGGATGGCATTAAAGATGGTACTATACGGAATGATATAACCGATAAACGATTTAGAGAGTATATATATGGTGGGATGGAATATAGTTCCGGTATCCCTGAAAAAGAAAATTATGCCGAAAAGATAAATGGTACGGTGATTTCTAGTGATTATGATACTGATTACTGTATAGATCCAAGAGACAGCAGTTTAAGTGGAATTAATTATGATGGAGAAGAAAAAAATCTCCCAAAAGATGAAGATATTTCACAAAGATACTATATGCGTGGTAACGACAAGGCTAATTTTGCCTGCAATAGATTTTACTACGATGGAAAATCAGCCTGCATAGTTCCGGAAAAAGAATTAGAAGGTATTGATGATAGTGAGTTTGAAACTAAAATAAAACTGGGCAAATTTAAAAATACTACATATTATAAAATTAAAGGAGATCCTGCTATTGATATTTGTACTAGAGTTTTTGATTTAGCTAGAAAATGTTGTAAATATAGAAGTAAACATCTTGTATGTATTGAAAGAATTGACAATGAGATAGACAGAAACGTAATGTCAAGTACATTTTGTTTTTCTCATGTTATTGATGGTTATGAAGATTTAGCAAATTCTGTCTTTGATTTTCTTAGAAATAGAAATACAAATAAATATGGACCAACTTGTAAACTTGATGGTCTAGAGTTTGAAGCTACTAAAAAGGTTAATACTGATTATGTGTGTGTTTATAGTTATGGTTTGTGTCCCTATAATTTTAAATTGAATGCAGGTTTAAACTACAAAGCTAGCTTTTGCGATAGTAATGTACTAGAAGATTTGGTTCCTAATCCAAATTATTTGCAAAGAACAGCAACTCATCTTAATGCAAAAAAGTGTAAAGAAGGATTTTTTTCAAAGGTAAAAGAAGATGAATATTTATCTATGGAAAGTAGTGGCGGTGGAGATTTCGCTAAGGAAATGTTCTCAAAAGTAAAAGGCGATATGAGTGGTTTTAATAATAATGATTTTAATATTATCTATAAAATAGATGAAACAACGATTGGTTCTGATGAAAATGGAAATATAATAGAAAACGCTTCGGTTGTAGTTGAATCAATTAAAGATGGTTATAAACCATATAATGATTTTAATTATTCTGCGACAGAAGTATATGATGTAATTCCAAATTCTGTCATAAAAACAGATTACTATGGTAAAATTAAGAATTTTTGCCAGTATAGAGCACATTGTGTAGAAGTTGAAAAGGAAGAAAATTTTTTAGATAATAGTAGTATTTCTGGCTCACTTTTTCTAGATTCTTCTTGTACTGGAAGAACTAGCAATTCAAGAAATATTTCACCTGGTCACACTGGTGGAATAATGACACAATTTTCATCACCAGTTGTTGAGTGTATTTTTGAAAGTTTTAAAAATTTGGTTAATGGTATAGCTGGTGTTAGTTTATGTTCTAACGATAGTGTTAATAATAGCGAGGGTTATTGTGGTTTAGATGATGAAGATACTATTAAAACTCATATTAATAATCAAGATTATAGCTATTTTGAGTCTAGGTATAAAAAAGAGGATGGA
>CASFUN010000025.1 GCA_949298005.1 uncultured Alphaproteobacteria bacterium
ATATCTTTTGTAAAAATAGCTAATGGTCAATTTTATCTTGGCCTTATGACACCAGATGGTAACAGTGAGAGATATATAATGTTGGATTACTTAATAGAAGGTGTTAAATGGTCGCCGAACTCTAGATATTTAATTTACACGAAGCAAAAAGATGCTTTTGGACAAAATAGTATACCAAAAATTTATATAATAGACATTTTGACTGGTAATGAATATAAGATAAATACTCCTGAAGGTGAAGGAGCTAGCGATCCAGATTGGATTATGAATTTTTAATTATGTCGAAAAGACCAATTTCCATATATATTCATTATCCATTTTGTTTATCAAAATGTCCTTACTGTGATTTTAATTCTTATGCAAATCTAAAATTCGATGAAAAAGATCTATTAAATGGTTATATCACTGAAATAAACTACTATCATGAACTTCTAAAAGATAGATTTGTAAAAACCATATTTTTTGGTGGAGGTACACCATCGTTAGCTAGTAGCAATTTCATTGAAAAAATATTAAATGAATTAAAAAAACTTTTTGAATTTGATAAAAATATTGAAATATCATTAGAAGCAAATCCATCAACTGTAGAATCTTCCAAGTTTCATGATTTTTCTAAAATAGATATAAACCGTCTTTCTATAGGGATTCAATCATTTAATGATAATAAACTCAAATTTTTTGGTAGGACACATAATAGAAAAGAAGCTATAAATGCTATTGATATTGCACAAAAATATTTTGATGATAGATACTCGATTGATTTAATATATGCTACAGAAAAACAGAATGTCAAGGAATGGTTAAAGGAATTGGAAGAAGCAAAAAATTTGTCTCCAAACCATATTTCTTTATATCAGCTAACTATTGAGAATGGTACAAAGTTCTATTCTGATGGTGTAAAATCAGCAGATAATAACTTAGCTTCTAAACTTTACAAATCGACAAATAATTTTTTGGAAGAAAATAAGATTAATATGTATGAGGTTTCTAATTACGCAAAAAATGGACATGAGTGTAAACATAATATAAATTATTGGAAGAGTGGCGAATGGATAGGTATTGGGGCAGGAGCACATGGCAGAGTTTGTTTTAATAATAATTTTACAAATGGTTATAAAGAAAGAACTGCAATAGAGAATATAAAAAATCCTAAAGTTTGGTTAGAAAGTGTTATGAAAAATGGTAACGGAATAAAAATAAGTAATGTTTTGTCCAAAGAAGAATTTATTGAAGAAATTTTGTTAATGGGCTTGAGACTTAAAGATGGAATTTCTTTATTTAATATAAATGATTATATAAAGGTTAATGAAATTTATGAGATTCTTAACAAGAATTATGAACAACTTGTAAAACTAAAATTTATTGAGATTTCTGATAGTGTAGTTAAAGTTAAAAGTAATAAATTTTGTTTATTAGATTCTATAATAGGTAAATTATTATGAAAATTAGTGAATTATTAGATAAAAATATTTTAGTTTGGGGTTATGGTATTGAGAGTAAATCTGTAGTTGATTTACTTTTGAAAAACAGAATAAAGAACAAAATTTTTGTTGCTGCAAAAGAAAAATTAAATGAAGTTTTACAAAATGTGGAGTTTATAACTGAGGATGAAATAGAAAGTTATAATTTTGATTTAGTTATAAAATCGCCCGGAATATCATCTTATGGAGAAAAAGTTCAGAATTTATTGAGGAAAGGTACGATATTGACTTCGTCTTTGAATATAATGTTGGCTGAAATTTCCGATTATAATAATATAAAAACTATTGGTATTACTGGTACAAAAGGTAAAAGTACTACGGTTTCAATGTGTGATCATATGCTTAATTCAATTGGTAAAAGATCTATTTTAGTTGGTAATGTAGGTATTCCATTTTTAACAGTTTTAGATGATCCAAATAAATATGATTATATCGTTATGGAACTTTCAAGTTGCCAATTGAATAATATTATGTATGAGATTGACTATGGTGTTGTGTTAAATTTATATCCAGAACATATAGATTGGCATATTACTCATGATAATTATTATAAAGATAAATTAAATATAGTTAAATATAGCAAAAAATGTTTTTTAAACGCAAATGATACAATAACAAACAATTATCTGAGTATGAATAATTATAGCACTTTTAATAATCAAGATAATTTTTATATAAAAGATAATTTTATTTTTTATGGTAAAAATAAAATATTTAATATTAATTTTTTAGATAATATAAAAGGTAAACATATATTTGAAAATGTGTGTTCTATATTATCTATTCTTGCTGAAGAAAAGTTAAATATAGATTTAGCGTTAAATAGTTTAAGTAGTTTTAAAACTTTAGAGCATAGATTAGAAATATTTTTTAGCAATAAAAAGACAAATACAAAATTTGTTGATGATAGTATATCAACTATACCTGAGGCTACAATCAAGGCTTTAGAAGCTTTTGAAGATGATAATATATTATTAGTATTAGGTGGTTATGATAGAGAACAAAACTATGATGATTTGGTAAAGTATATTAATAGTAATAATAAAGTACGAAAAGTTTTTCTACTAGGGCAAACAAGTGATAGACTTTATGAAAAATTAAAAAAATCAGAAAAGTTCAATAATTTAGAAGATTTAGTAAAATCGATAAAAAAATCTAACTTGATAAATAAAACAGTTTTACTATCCCCTGCAGCAGCTAGTTATGATATGTTTAAAAATTTCTGCGAAAGGGGCGAAAATTTTAAGAAATTAATGTTGAAAAATTAATTTTTATTTAAAAAGATTAATTATTTATTATCCTTAGACAACAATTCTTTTGTTTTTTGATTAAATTCTATATTTAATTCTCTCAGTTGTGTTATATCAACTGTAGAAGGGCTACCCATCATAAGATCAACTCCTTTCCCATTAGGTGGAAAAGTTATAACTTCTCTTATACTTGTTTCATCTAATAGCAACATAACTAATCTTTCTAGGCCAAAAGCGCATCCGCCATGTGGTGGAGCACCATATTTAAAGGCTGTAATCATTCCTCCAAATTTTTCGTTAACGATTGATTTATGATAACCAACCAGTTCAAAAGATTTATACATTATTTCCGGTTTATGATTTCTTATAGCGCCACTACATATTTCATAACCATTACAAACACAATCAAATTGATTACAAGTTATACTTAGAAGATCATCTGTTTTAAAAGCATCAATACCACCTTTTGGCAGAGAAAATGGATTATGAGCGAAATCTAGTTCGCTTGTTTCTTCATTAATTTCAAATAATGGAAAGTCAACTATCCAGCAGAATTTATATTCATTTTTATTTATTAATTCCAATTCTTCACTTAATTTTGTTCTAATTTTGCCTGCTAGTTTAGTTGCTTCATTTTCTTTATCGCAAGAAAAAAATACTGCATCATTACCATCAATATCGCAAGCTATTTTAATTTTATCCAACTTTTCATTATCTAAGAATTTTGCAACTGATCCTTTAGCGTTTCCATCTGACTCAAATATTATATATCCAAGACCTTTAGCTCCTTCTTCAATTGCATAAGCTCCAAGTTTATCATAAAAACTTCTAGGTTTATCTTGTATATTCTTTGCTGGAATAGCTCTAACAACAGCTCCTGATTCTATAGATTTTGCAAAAACTGTAAAATTAGAATTTCTAAAAATATCAGTAACATCAGAGATAATTATTGGATTTCTTAGATCTGGTTTGTCTGTTCCATACTTTAGTAAAGCATCTTTATATGTTATATGTGGAAAATGTGGCTTTACGACTTCTTTGCTGGTAAATTGTTTAAATAGACTATATACAATTGGTTCCATAACGTTAAATATGTCTTCCTGTTCTACAAAGCTCATTTCCACATCTAGTTGATAAAATTCTAAAACTCTGTCTGCTCTAGTTCCTTCATCTCTAAAACAAGGAGCAATTTGAAAATATTTATCGAAACCACTAACCATTAACAGCTGTTTAAATTGCTGTGGTGCTTGTGGTAAAGCATAAAATTTGCCTGGATGAATCCTGCTTGGTACTAGAAAATCCCTAGCTCCTTCTGGTGAAGAAACTGTTAATATTGGTGTCTGAAATTCTTGAAAGCCTTGTTTCCACATTTCTTTCCTAAGAAATTTAATAACGTCGTTCCTTATGTGTATATTTCTATGCATGTGTTTAGTTCTTAAATCCAAATATCTATACTTGAATCTCAAATCTTCTGGATATTTTTGTGTCTCGTCTGTAACTTGAAATGGTATTTGTTCTGCCATACTTTCAATTGATAAATTTTCAACTGATACTTCTATTTCACCAGTATCTAAATCAGGATTGATAACTTCTTGTGCTCTTACAATAACTATACCATCTACAAAAATTACGCTTTCATCTTTTATATTTGAAGCTATTTCTACTAAGCTAGCATTCTTTTCGTGGTCTATAACACATTGAGTTATGCCATAATTATCTCTTAGATCTATAAATATTAAATTTCCGTGGTCACGTATTGAGTGTACCCAGCCGCCTAATTTTACTTTCTGTCCTATAAAATCTTTATTCAGTTCATTACATGTATGAGTTCTTAACATAATTAACCTTGTAAATAATACTTTGAAATCTAAGTAACATTATTATAAATATTAATTCTTAAAAAGAAATAATATTATAGATTTAGCTATGAATAAGCAGAATAATTGCAAAATTTTTATAAACTTGTATTATGAAATTATTGATTCACATAAGATTTATGCAACCATTAGCCGACAAAATTAGACCTCAAGACATATCATTATTAGTTGGACAAGAGAAGTTATTTTGTGAAGATGGTATATTAAAGAGAGCATTTGAACAAGATAAGATTCCATCTATGATTTTTTGGGGACCAGCTGGAACTGGTAAAACAACAGTTGCAAGATTGCTACTAAAGAAAGATAACTATTTTACTGAGATAATATCTGCAACAAATACTGGTATACAAGATTTAAAAAGAATATTCGAATTAGCGGCTAATAAATTTAAAGATTTTGGAAAGAGTACTATACTATTTATCGATGAGATACATTGTTTTAAAAAAAATCAACAGGATGTTCTGTTACCATATGTTGAAAATGGTATAATTGTACTAATTGGAGCAACAACTGAAAATCCATCTTTTGAACTTAATTCAGCTTTGTTATCTAGATGTAGAATAATAATTTTTAAACCACTAGATGATAAGTCGTTACTAACAATAATATCTAGAGTTGAGAAACTTGAAAATAAAAGCTTGCCTATAACAAAAGAAGCTAAAAACGTTTTAGCAAATATATCAAATGGTGACTGTAGATACCTTTTAAATATGTGCGAAGAACTTTTATCTCTCAATACTAAAAAGAAATTGTCAATTAAAGAGATGTTAGAAGTTGTGAACAGGAGAAAAGCCAACTATGACAAAAAAAATGATAATCATTATAATCTAATTAGTGCATTTCATAAATCTATAAGGGGTTCTGATGTTCAAGCTGCATTATACTGGATGGCTAGAATGCTTGATGGTGGTGAGGAGTACCATTATATCTTTAGAAGACTAATGAATATAGCAGTAGAAGATATAGGAATGGCAGATCCTCAAGCTTTAGTACAGGTAAATTCAGCGTTACAAGCTTTTGATTTTATGGGATCACCAGACGGTATCTTGTGTTTAACACATGCTGTTATATATTGTGCAACTGCTCCAAAATCAAATGCTGGTTATATAGCTCAAAATTCGGTTTTTAAAGATGTTAAAGATAATAATTATCAAGATCCACCAAAACATATACTTAATGCGCCTACAAAATTGATGAAAGAAATTGGGTATTCTGAAGGATATATATATGACCATGATACACAAATATGTTTTTCAGGACAAGATTATTTCCCAGAAGGTGTTAATCGTAAAAATTATTATAAACCAAATAAAAGAGGTTTTGAGAGAGAGATTAAGAAAAGGCTAGAATATTGGGATGGGTTGAGAGAAAAGATAAAGAAAAATTTATAAATTAATTTTATTAAATAAATAAAACATATTTTCTATGTTTTCAAAAATATCTTTTTTCTTATCCATAAAAAATATTACTCCATTTTCTATTAATTTTAGAATTTTCGGATGTGATATTGCATAATTAATCATTTTATCAGAATTAAAGCAAATATTTCTATAGAAATTTATAAAGAGATTACCATTACTAATGGAGAGTTTTTGTATATTAAATTTTTTGCATTGGATTTTAATATGAGAAATTTCTAGCAAATTTTCAAGACTTTCTGGAAGAACACCATATTCTACCTCTAATTCGTTTTTAATAATATTAAGTTCTTCTTTTGAATTTGCGTTTGCTATACGTCTATAATATTTAATTTTTATATTTATATTTTCTATATAATTACTAGGTATTATTATTGGAATTCCCAATTTTATCTCTGGAGAAAAATCATATTCTTCAATAGAATCTACTAAATCATTTTTACTAGATTTTAGAGCACCATTCAACATCTGATTATACAATTCTATACCAATTTCTTTTATATGTCCTGTTTGTGCTTCACCTAATATGTTTCCAGCTCCTCGTATTTCCATATCATTTGAAGATATAACGAAACTAGCACCTAATGAATCTATTGAACCAATTATTTCTAACCTCTTTTTAGCAGTATCATTTATTTTATCGGTTTTTTTTTATAGTTAAGTATGCATAACGTTGATATTATTTCTACCTACACGGCCTCTAAGTTGGTATAATTGAGCTAAACCAAAATTATTGGCTTTGTAAATTATTATTGTGTTAGCTGTTGGTATATCTATTCCATTTTCTATAATTGTTGTAGATATAAGTACTTTGTATATTCCGTTATAAAATATATTCATTATATCTTCTGAAGATTCATTATCAATTTTTCCATGTATTATACAGTATTCTAATTTTGGCATTGACAATTTTATTCTTGCTTCGACATCTTTAATGTCTGTTATTCTTGGAACAACAAAAAATACTCTACCATTTTTATTTATTTCCAATTCTATTGCTTCTTTTATTGTTTCATCATCATATTCACAAACTATTGTATTTATATTATTACGATTAATAGGCAGTGTTGTTAAAAGTGACATATCTTTTATACCATACATAGACATTTGTAATGTTCTTGGTATAGGAGTTGCTGACATTGAAAGCATGTGTACGTTTAGTTTTAAAGTTTTAAGTTTTTCTTTTTGAGTAACACCAAACCTTTGTTCTTCATCAACTATCACTAATCCTAAATTTTTAAATTTTATATCCTTTCCAAGAAGTGAATGAGTACCAATAATTATATCTATAGAGCCGTCATCCAAACCTTTTTTTATTGCAGTTGCTTCATTATTATTGCTATATCTTGATAAACTTTTTATATTTAGATTAGTATTTTTAAATCTTTCAAGAAATTTTTCATAATGTTGTTTACATAATAAAGTTGTTGGAGCTATAACAGCTACTTGTGCTTTATATTTGTTATTGGCAACCACAAAAGCAGCTCTCATGGTAACTTCAGTCTTACCATAACCTACGTCACCACAAAGTAATCTATCCATAACTATTCCGCTCGATAAATCATTGAATATTTCTTTTGTAGCTTTTATTTGATCTGTATTTGGCTCAAATTGAAAATTTTTGCAAAATTCTTTGTATTCTCCCTCGTCTACAGTAAATATTTGTGCTTGTTTAAGTTTTCTAATTTTAGCAGTTTCAACTAATTGTTTGCTATATCTTTGAGCTGTTTTTTTATTTTTAATTTTCTTTCAGACCAATTCTTTGAATTTAAAGAATCTAGTTTTATAAATTCATTATATTCACTATATTTTGTTATATAATCACAATTCTCTATTGGAACTAATAAAGATGTATTATTCCTATATTATATTCTTATTAGATCGTTTTCAACTCCGTTTATATTTATAGATTCTAATCCAATAAATTTTCCTAACCCATATTCAACGTATATTACAAGATCGTTTTTTTTAAATGTATTATGTTCTTTTATAATTTTATTTATTGAATCTGAGGGGTTGTTTAAATTTATTTGTTCATCTTCAAATTCTTCTTCTTTTAATACTTCAGACATATAATATTCTCTAAACAAATTAATTATAAATATGATTATATGCTAAATATGACGACATGTGTTGGATTGGGGTGTGAATTCTTAAAATATCAACGTCTTTAGCTATACCTATAGATATAGACATAGTTTCAAAATCACGTTCTTCTGCTTTTTTGTTGCTAAACATTTTTAAAAAAGATTTTCTAGAATGTCCAACTAAAATTTTAAGCCGTATTTATGGAAACTTTTTAGGTTTTGTAATATTTGTAAGTTTTGTGATGTTGTTTTTCCAAAACATATACCTGGATCAAATATTAATTGTTCTTTTGCTATATTATAGTCTTTAAAAATTTCTATTTTTTTGCTAATCCAAGTTTCTATTTCTTCAATTATATTTATATTTTCATTTATTTTTCTGTTTGCTGGTAATCCGTAGTTATGCATAAAAACAAATTTTATATTTTTATTATTTTTAGCTAAATCCAATATCTTTGGATTGGATAAGCCAAAAACATCATTTATTATATCAAAACCGCTTTTTATAGCTAACTCTGCTGTTTCTGGATGATAATTATCTATACTTATTAGTGGTTTTATTAAATCAAATTTTTTATTTTGCATATATTCAAAAATTGGTTCTAGTCTTAATAATTCTTCCTGCTGAGTTAGTAAATTAGCGTCTGGTTTAGTTGACTCAGCTCCAATATCTATTATTGGTACTAAATTTTTCTCAAAAAGTTCAAATTTTTCTTTAAACAACTCAAAATTTGTTATACCATCGTTGGAAAAAGAATTATTTTTAATATTTATAATTCCTTCAAATACTGGTTGATGAGTTTTATATTAGTAATTATCAATTTTTCCATCATAAATAAATGATAGAGGATCCAAAACAAAGCTTCTATTAAACATTTCCTTATGTGGTATTGTTAACCTTTCATTATCTACAATTCTATCTCTAAAAAGGAGAATATCTATATCTATTTCTCTTGGAGACCATTTTTTGCTAAAATCTCGATCGAGTTTAGCTTCAATATTTTTTATGATATCTAACAATTCTATTGGTTCTAAATCACAATCACATTTAATAACACAATTTAAATATGGAATGTTCCATGCGTCTGGAGATTTTTTTAAAAGTAGCGCTGGCGTTGTATATATAGGAGATATTTTAAGAATTTTTATATTATTATTTGATAGAAAACTAATTGTATTTTTTATATTCTTAAGTCTATCACCGAGATTTGAACCTAAAGCTAAGTATATGTATTTATTTTGTTTTAAATTAAAAACCATAGTTGATCAAGATATGTAAATAATAATTTAATGCTATATATATTTTTTTACAACAATTCAATTTCTTTTGCTTCTTCAACAGTACAATCGTGTTTTTTAACACCATCTTTTATATATATTAGACGTTTGCTATATCTTGCAATATCTGGTTCATGTGTCACCATAACTATACTTATATCCATTTCTGCATTAAGTTGTGTAAAAATATCCATTATTTCTTGACTTGTTTTTGTATCTAAGTTTCCAGTTGGTTCATCTGCAAATATAACGGTTGGATCATTTATTAAAGCTCTAGCTATAGCAACACGTTGTTGCATACCACCAGATAATTGATTTGGATAATGATCAATATAGTTTTCTAACTTTACAGACTTTAAAATTTTTTTACTTTTTTCTCTTCTTTCTTCATATGACGAATTTGTATATATCATAGGCATAGAAACATTATCAAATATAGTTCTTCTTGATAAGAGGTTGAAACCTTGAAATACAAATCCAATATATCTATTTCTGACGTCAGCAAGTTCATCTTTGTTTAAATTAAACACATCCTTACCATTTAAACAATATTTTCCACTAGTCGGTTGATCTAGACAACCTAATATATTCATAAATGTAGATTTACCTGAACCTGACGGTCCCATAACTGATAAAAAATCTCCTTTATATATTGTACAATTTATGTCTTTTAAAACCTTTTGTACAATTGTGCCATCACCTGTTGTATAATCTTTATATAAATGCTCTATCTTTATTATTTCCATTACTTTTTAGGTTTTTTTTGATCAACTAAACAAGAAGAAATTATTATGTCTCCTTCTTTTAAATTATCGGTCTTTATTTCTGTATATGTAATATCGCTAAGACCTTTTTCAACTAATATTGATTCTGGTTTTCCATTTCTAAGAACATAAAGTACAGTATGTTTTCCATCTTTAATCATTCTTGCTCTGTAATTTCTTTCTTCAATTGAAAGTTCTGGTATTTTTAACAAATTTTTGATATGTTTATTTGCCTTAAATCTTAAAGCAGTATTTGGAACTCTAAGCACATTTTTAACAGAGTCTATTGTTATGGAAACATAAGCTGTCATACCAGGTAAAAGAAGTCCTTCTTCGTTTTCCACGTCTATTATAACTGTATAAACTACTACATTTTGTTCTAGTGCAGGTAACAATCTAATTTGTCGAATTTTACCTGTAAAGACTTTATTTTTATAAGCATCAACTGTGAAAGTTATATCTAAATCATTATTTATCATACCTATATCTGCTTCAGATACGCTAGTTTCAATTTGCATTTTACTCAAATCTTCTGCTATTTGAAACATAACTGTAGTAGTATATCCATTAGTAACCATTTGTCCTTCACTAGCATCTCTGGATATAACAACGCCATCTACTGGAGAAACTATATATGCTTGGCCTAATTCTATCTTAGCTTTTTCATATTTAAGTTTAGCAATTTTGTGATTTTCTCTAGCTGTTACTAAATCATTCTGTGCTTTATCAAATTCAGCTTTAGCTATATAATTATTTTTATATAATTCCTTATTTCTCTCATAATTAGTTTTATAAATATTTAAATTAGATTCTGTTTGTTTTAATTGAGCTTCATAAGATTTTAAGTCTCTTTCTAAAACGTCAGTTTCAATTTTTGCTAACTTTTGTCCTTTTTTCACAATATCATTAAAATCAACATATATTTTTTCAACGTTACCACTTACTTGACTACTTATTTTAACAGTATCTTTAGCGTTTATCATACCGTTAGCCATCACAATTTTATTTATATCACCACGAGTGATTTTTTCTGTATCAAATTTACTTATATCAAAACCTGATTTTTTTCTTTTTCCTATGAAAATAAAGCCAACAATTAATATAACTAACAAAATAGTTAAATTTTTTTTATTTTTGACAAAATTAAATAGCTTCATAATTAAAACTCATATATATTAATAATATTACTTAAACTTAGTCTGCCTATAGCGTTTAACAATTTTGCTCTATAAATAAACCAATTATATTTCGATTCTACAAAATTGATCTTTACTTCTTCTAACTTAGCTTGAGCATTCAAAAGTTCAAGTATAGAAATTTTTCCATTCTTATACATACCTAACATAACTTTGGCATTTTCTGTAGCTGTTTTCAGAAGTTCTTTTGTTATAAAAAATTTTTCCTGGTTTATAACAAAGTCATAATAAGATGATAGAACTTCTTTTTCTATATTTTTCTTTGCAGCGTTTATCTCAAATTCATAAGCTTTAATTTCTTTTTCTTTTGATTTAATACTATTGGTAACACTAAAACCACTAAATATTGGAACAGATACACCAACAGTTATTGATGAATTATTCAAAAAATCAGTATCTTTAGAATCTAAATTTTTTCTTGTACCAACAGAGCCATTTAAATCAACAGACGGATATCTAGATGCTTTTAAAATCTTTAATTCATATTCTAGAGCTTTTTTTGTTTCCTTAAGTTTTTTGAAATCAGCTCTATTTAATAAAGCAGTTTTCTTAAGATCTTCAATTTCAAAAGTTAATTTTTTTGGTTTTTGATTGTTCTTTTCTATATCAAATTCTGCATTTGCTTCAAGACCCACCAGAACACTTAATTCTATTTGCGTTTTTTTTGTATTACTTTTAGATTCTTTATTTTTCAAACTACTTTCAGAATATGAATTTTCGGCACTTAATTTATCAACCAATGGAACTATACCTAATTTGTATTTTAACTTAGCTGCATCCATTGTATTCTTGTATAAATTTTGCATTTCAATCATAGCTTTTTCTTTCTCTATGGAACTTAAAAGATAGTAGTAATAGCTTAATACATTTAAAATTATTTTTTTTTCGTTTATTGATAAATCATACTCAGAAATTTGCTTATTGGATTTTGATATTAATAAAGAATAATAGTCTCTTCCAAAATTAAAAATATTCATTTTACCACTCAACCCAGCCGAAAAATCATTACTATGCAAATTTCTTTTTAACTTACGGGTAAGCTCAAATGTGTTATCATTAATATAATTATATCCAATATTATGTGTATAACCAGTTGTTGCACTTATCGATGGCATAAAAGCAGAATATTCAGCATTAACTTTATTATCAGCTATACCAACCTTTAATTTTGCAATTTTAACAGTTTCATTTTTTACTAATGCCAAACCCAATGCTGCTTTTAAATCTAGTATTAATGCAGTCTCTGAATTTTTTTCAGCTTTTTCTTTATTAATTTCAGTTTTATTATTTAAAGATACTTGTTTAGCTGATTTGCCATTTTTATTTATTATATTTTTGGTTTCCTTTTTACTCTTTATAGGATCTTTTAAATTATTATTTATATTTTTTGCATTAATTGAACCTTGTAATAAAAAAAATATACATATTAATGTTATCCCTAACATGACAGCTCTACTAGAAATAATATATTTGTTACACAAAGCATAACATATAATTCAGGAATTGTCAAATACTAATTAATTAGTTCTTGCAATTAGAGAATAATTATTATAAAACCTTAACCAATATTATACAATAATTAAAGAACTAATATGTCAAAAAAAGTTGAAAAATTACCTATAGATGGTAACGAAGCTGTTGCTAGAATAGCTTATAAAATGTCAGATGTTTTTACAATATATCCAATAACACCATCATCACCGATGGGCGAATTAGCCGACCAATTTTGTGCTAAGGGTGATAAAAATATTTTTGGTTTAAAGCCAAGTGTAACTGAGATGCAAAGTGAAGGAGGTGCTGCTGGTGCTATGCATGGAGCTCTTCAAACTGGAAGTTTAGCTTCGACTTTTACGTGTTCTCAAGGTCTTTTATTGATGATACCAAATATGTATAAAATAGCAGGAGAACTTACTCCTTGTGTTATGCATATTGCTGCAAGAAGTATAGCAGCTCAAGGCCTCTCTATATTTGGTGATCATCAAGATGTTATGTCTGTTAGACAATGCGGTTTTGCTATGTTATCCAGTGGTTCCGTTCAGGAAGCTCATGATATGGCGCTCATAGCTCATCTGGCTACATTAAAATCTAGAGTACCATTTATAAATTTCTTCGACGGTTTTAGAACTTCACATGAAATTAACAAAATAGAATTAATTGATGATGAAACTATTTTATCTTTAATAGATGAAGAAGCTATAATTGCACATAGAAAGAGAGCATTAAATCCTGAAGGGCCTTTTATGAGAGGAACTGCTCAAAATCCAGATGTTTATTTCCAAGGAAGAGAAGCTTCTAATAGATATTATGATGCTGTTCCAGATATAGTTAAAGAATATTTAGATAAATTTGCTAGTTTAACAGACAGGAAATATCATTTATTTGATTATTATGGCGCTCCAGATGCTGAAAGGATAATTATTATTCTTGGTTCTGGAGTTCAAGCTGTTAAAGAAACAATAAATGAATTAAAGAATGAAAAAATTGGCGTTTTACAAGTAAGATTATATAGACCTTTTTTAGCTAAGGATTTTGTCGATACTATACCACAAACTGTTAAAAAAATAGCAGTGTTAGATAGAACAAAAGAACCAGGTAGTCTTGGCGAACCATTGTATTTGGATGTTGTGTCTGCTTTAAATGAATATGACAAAAATAATATAAAAGTTGTTGGAGGTAGATATGGTTTATCTTCAAAAGAATTTACTCCAGCGATGGTTAATGGTATTTTTAATGAATTAAAAAAAGATAATCCTAAAAATCATTTCACAGTTGGTATTATTGACGATGTTACAAATACTAATATTGATTATTCAAGTGATTTTGTTGTAAAACATGAAGAAATTAAAGAAGTTATATTTTTCGGTTTAGGAAGCGACGGTACTGTTGGTGCTAATAAAAATACTATAAAAATTATTTGTGATAAGGATGAATATTATGGTCAAGCTTATTTTGTTTATGATTCCAAGAAATCCGGCTCCGTTACAGAGTCTCATTTGAGATTTGGTAAACAGAAGATAGATTTAACTTATCTTGTACAAAAAGCTGATTTTATAGGTTGTCATCAGTTTAATTTCTTATTTAAATTGGATATTTTAGGCAGAATTAAGAATGGTGGAACTTTACTATTAAATACCCATTATTCTAAGGATGAAGTTTGGAATCAGTTGCCACGAGTTGTCCAAGAAATAATGATTGATAAAAATATAAAACTATACATTATAGATGCTTATGAAGTTGCTGATAGTGCAAATATGGGTACAAGAATAAATACTATAATGCAAACTTGCTTCTTTAAATTATCTAATGTTATAGATGCAGAAGAGGCTATTAGAGAGATAAAAGAAGCTATAATTAAAACTTATAGTAAAAAAGGTCAACAGATAGTTGATAATAATATAAAGGCTGTAGATGATTCACTAAGTCATATGTATGAAGTTGATTATCCAAAAGAAATTACCAGTGACCTAAAATTAGAAAATAAAATTCCTATGGATGCACCAGATTTTGTGAAGAATTTTACAGCTAAATTAATTTCAGGTAAAGGTGAGGATATAAAAGTTTCTGAGATGTCTATTGACGGAACTTTCCCAACAGATACCACAAAATATGAAAAAAGAGATATAGCTGATAAAATAGCTGTTTGGGATCAAAGTAAATGTATAGAATGTGGTCAGTGTGTTTTAGCTTGTCCTCATTCTTGTTTAGAAGCAAAGAGCTATACAAAAGAACAGATAGAAAATGCTCCTTCTTGTTTTAAATTCAGAGAGGTTATGCTAGATAAAAGTGGAGAAAAGAAGTACACCATTCAAATTTCACCAGAAGATTGTACTGGTTGTTCTATTTGTGTTTTAGCTTGTCCTGTTGGAGCTTTAAGTATGCAACATAAACATGTTGTAATCGAAGATGAAAAAGTTAGTAAGAAATTTTTTGATGGAATTCAGGGTATAGATATAACTAACCCTAAAAACATTAAAGACTTACAATTTAAAGAATCATTATTCAAATATTCTGGTGCTTGTGCTGGTTGTGGTGAAACACCATATTTGTCACTTTTGACAAAGTTATTTGGTGATAGGATGGTTGTGGCTAATGCTACTGGATGTTCATCTATATATGGTGGTAATTTACCTACTACACCTTGGTCTAAAAATAAAGAAGGTAGGGGACCAGCATGGTCTAACTCGCTTTTTGAAGATAATGCTGAATTTGGATTGGGTTACAAAATTAGCCAAGATACGCAAAAGATTGAAGCTGTTGATTTATTGAATAAATTTAGTGGTAATATTCTTGAGTCTAGATTGGTTGAAGAAATAATTGTAAATTCAGATAGGACTCTTGATGAAGAAATCAAAGAACAAAGAAAAAGAATCGTTAAAGCTAAAGAAATTTTATCCAAGAATAATACTTTTGAAGCACAACATCTTACTTCTATTATAGATGTTATGATAAAGAAAAGCGTATGGATAATTGGAGGTGATGGCTGGGCTTATGATATTGGTTTTGGTGGTTTAGATCATGTTTTAGCTAGTGGTAAAAATATAAATATTTTAGTTATGGATACAGAAGTTTATTCAAATACTGGAGGACAGGCTTCTAAAGCAACCAATTTAGGTGCTTCTGCAAAATTTGCTATTAATGGTAAAGAAACTAATAAAAAAGACTTAGGTGCTATAGCTATGACATATGATAATATATATGTTGCTCAAATAGCTATAAGAGCAAATCCAGTTCAAGCTATGAAAGCTATAAAAGAAGCAGAAGAATACGATGGACCATCTATAGTTATAGCTTATTCTTCTTGTATAGCTCATGGAACACCAATGGAACAAAGTTTTATACAGCAAAAAAATGCGGTTGAAAGTGGTTTATGGATGTTATATAGATATAATCCAGCTTTGTTGGTACAATCTAAAAATCCTTTACAAATTGATAGTAGAGAGCCAAAACTTGATTTATTAGAAACGTATTTATATGCAGAAACCAGGTATAGTTTTATATTAAAATCTAATTCTGAATATGCTGTAAAAATTGTAGAAAATTTGAAACAGCATATAACAAGAAGGTGGAAGAAATATAAATTAACAGCTGATAATTTAATTTAATTTTTATAATATTTTTTTATGTATTATTACCAACTTAAATAGTTGGTCATTTTTAATATTACTCTATGTAAAATATTTTATGAGATTGTATTTATAATAATTTCTTCGGCGTTTTTAATACTAAGTTCCTTTATATTGTTGGCTAATTTTTCAAGTTCCCGTTTATTCAATATAAGATTGACTAATATTTTTGCAAAATTTGGAGCTATAAAATTTTTTTCTTCTACTAATAAACAAGCATTATTCCGCTTATAAAAGTTAGCGTTATAAGTTTGATGGTCATTTACAACATTTGGTGATGGAACAAAAATAACCGGTCTACCAATTGCTGCTATTTCACTTATAGTTCCGACGCCAGATCTAGCTATTATAAGATGACCATTAGACATAAGCTCTGGCATATTTTCAAAGAATGGCTTTATGGTATGCTCTATATTTTCTTTTTCATAAAAATTTGTTACAAAATCTATTTCTTCAATATCTTTAACCTGATGGAAAATACGAATTTTATTTTTTATTTTTTTATCCAAAAATGAAAATGTTTTTATAAACTCATTAC
>CASFUN010000026.1 GCA_949298005.1 uncultured Alphaproteobacteria bacterium
ATTTTTGATAAAAAAGTTAGCAAGTATCTATTTATTAAACATATATTACTTTCACCAATATATATAATAATTTTCATATTATACCCAATATATCTATTGTTTAAATTATTTGAAGCAAAAGTTTTTTCCAAAATTTTGAAACAGTTATTATTCATTATTTACATAATTTTTATGCTTGTTTTAGTATATACCACATTTACGCAAAATAAACCAATAAAAAGTGACGAACAAGTCATTATGGAGTTAAAATACAGAGATAAGATAACCGAAATAAGATAATTTATGGATTATTTAAATTTGTTTTTATCTTCAATAACTGTTGTTGATGGTTTATCAAAAAATACCATCGAATCATATAAAAGAGATTTAAAATTACTGTTTGGGTATTTAAAAAATAAAAACATTGATATTTTGGCTGTTACAGATAGCGATTTGCTTGATTATTTTAATAATATATCAGCAGGCTTTTCAGCTAGAACTATTGACCGTCATATATCATCTATAAAACATTTTTTTGATTTTTTACAATTAGAAAATTATATAAAACATAATCCATCAACGAATATTGAACATACAAAACAAAGAAAAAACTTACCAAATTATTTACAAAAAGAAGATATTAAAAAATTACTAGATAAAGCTAAAGAAGATAGAAGCAACTTTGGTTTGCAATTTTATTGTATGCTGATGTTAATGTATGCAACAGGAATGAGAGTATCTGAACTTGTAGAGCTCAGAATATCATCAATAGAGCGAGAATTTGATTTGAAAAATGAAAATTTCACTTTAAAAAACTATATAAAAGTACTTGGTAAAGGTGGAAAAGAAAGAATTATACCAATTAATAAGGCTACAATAAGTATTTTATATGAATATCTGAATTTAAGAGAACGACTTTTAAACGGATCTTATTCTGAATATTTATTTACAACAAGGGTTATATTTTCTAGAAACGAAAAAAAAGTAAATAAAAAAATAATATTAAAAGTTAATAAAAAAGATGGTCATATTGCAAGACAGTTATTCGCTAGACATTTAAAATCCTTAGCTATAGATGCAGGAATATCATCAGAGCTAATTTCTCCACATGTTATTAGACACTCCATTGCTACGCATTTATTACAAAATGGAGCAGATATTAGAATAATACAAGAAATATTGGGACATTCAGATATATCAACAACTCAAATATATACACATATTACGAATGATAAACTAGATAATATATTAGAAACTTACCATCCATTAGCAAAAGTCAATTTAGAAGATATAAAAGAATCATGAGAGAAAGTCATTTAGAAACAGATCAAAAAACTAAATATATAAGAGAAAATTTTTCTTTAGAAGACGAGCTATTAGTACAAATAAGAAACGATTGTCTTGTTGTTAATAGACCAATAAATATAACACCAGAGGAAGGCAAACTTTTACAAGTATTAATTAAACTCGGTAATTACAAAAATATACTAGAAATTGGTACTTTTTATGGTTATTCTACAATATGGATGGCTGGGGCTTTATCGGAAAATGGAAATATTGTCACAATTGAAAAAGATGAAAATAGTTATATGCAAGCAAAATCAAATTTTTTAATGGCTAATTTAAATGATAAAATCAATATAATAAAAAATAATGCAATAAATGTACTAAATAGTTTAGATATAGAATTTGATATGATTTTTATAGATGCCGACAAGATAAATTATGTTAATTATCTAAATTGGGCCGAAAAACATATAAGAAATGGTGGACTTATTGTTGCCGATAATACATTATTATCTGGAGCAGTATACATGGAAAAATTACCCTACAGAATTAGAAAAACAGCTAGAGATACAATAAAAGAATTCAATATAAGATTGAGTAATAAAGAAAAATACACATCTATACTCTTACCAAGTACAGATGGTATTACAATCGCTGTCAAAAATTTCTAATATCAATTCATTGCTTCCTTGAACTGTTGTAACTTAGTCATTCTTTTAGGATGTTGCAACTTCCTTAAGGCTTTGGCTTCAATTTGTCTTATTCTTTCTCTTGTAACAGAAAATTGTTTACCAACCTCTTCTAATGTATGATCAGCATCCATTCCTATACCGAATCGCATTCTTAAAACCCTTTCCTCTCTTGGTGTTAAGTTAGATAAAAGAGAAGCTATAATTTCTTTTAAATTATTATAAGCTGTTGCTTTAAACGGAGAGACAGCTTTTGCATCCTCTATAAAGTTACCTACAACACTATCTCCGTCTTCACTACCTAAAGGAGAATCTAAACTAATAGGATCTTTAGTATTTGCTAAAACTTTTCTAACTTTATCAGCTGGTATTAATAATTTATTTGCTATCTCTTCAACAGTTGGGTTTCTTCCCAATTCTTGTGTTAATTGTCTAGATGTTTTTGATATTTTATTTATGGTCTCAACCATATGTATTGGTATTCTTATTGTTTTTGATTGATCAGCTATAGCTCTAGTCATTGATTGCCTTATCCACCAAGTAGAATATGTTGAAAACTTAAAACCTTTTTTATATTCAAATTTGTCAACTGCTTTCATTAAACCAATATTCCCTTCTTGAATTAAATCCAAAAATTGTAATCCTCTATTGGTGTATTTTTTGGCTATCGATATTACGAGTCTTAAATTTGCAGAAGTCATTTCTTTTTTAGCTTGGTCTTCTTCTCTTTTAGCTTTTTTTATGTCCTTTAATAGTTCATTAAATCTAAGAATATCAAGTCCAATAATTTGCGACAATTTATCTATTTTTCCTGATAATTCTAAAATTTGTTCTTTATTTTCCTTTATAGCTTTATCCCAACCTTTTAAATTTTTAAACTTTTTGATAAAATCTTCTCCGTAAATTCCAGACCCAAAACACTCAATAAATTCTTTTTTACTAACGCCATAATCATTTACTAATTCAAAAATAGTTTTATTTATAGTTAAAACTTTAGATTCTACTTTACATAACTCTGAAAATATATCATTTATTATGTTATCATTTAAAGGTATATCTACCATCCTTTTATATAAACCGTTTAGAAGTTTTTGATTACTAGGTTCATCTATATCAAGTAAACCACCTTCCATTTTAGTTATATTCAATATTTTTTGGGCTATAACTACAGAATTTTCCAATATTGTTAATATTTTAGGTAATAACGATCTTTCTACAGTAGCGACACATGTATTGCTCTCGCTATCGTCAAACATTTCTTCAAACTCTTCATCTTCCTCATCCTCCTTAGAATCATTTTTATCTTCAACATTACCAGAATCATCGTCAAATATTGAACTTATCAATGTTTCATCATTTTCTTCATTTTCTATATCTTTTACAAGATCTAATGGATTAACATTAATATCTACATCGCCTTCAGAAACCTCGCTAGTTTTAGATTCGTCTATTTTTATAATATCCCTTAATAACATTGTACTACTTGATAGACCATCATACCAATCAATGATATATTTCAAAACAAATGGTAATTTATATAATCTTCTGATAATATTTAATCTACCATTCTCTATTCTTATAGCTATTGAAATTTCTTCTTCTTTCGTAAGGAGATCTATATTACTAATCGACCTTAAATAAGATTTAACCGGATCATCAGTATTTTTTGATATAAAATCATCTTTAGAAACATCAGTAGTTTGATTTTTAGTAAATTTTTCAAACTCTTCTTCGTTTTTTACAACAGATATATCACTACTTTCTAATACACTTATAATCTCTGCTAATTTTTCAGAACCATTTATAATATCGCCTACTTTATTATTAATATAATCAACCGTAAGATATTTATTTTTTAAACCCTCTCCTATTAATTCTTTAATTAATTTCTGTTTATCTTGAACTGTTACATCATTATTAGTAACATAATTCTTATCTAAATTTTTACTTTTTTCTTTGTTTAAAGACTTTTGATTTTTATTTAAAACCATTAATTAACCTAATAAGTATATAAAATTTATAAAATATCATTTTCAAGATCAGTCATTTTTTTGCACAATAATTCCAAATCCCCATACATAGCTTTTCTTTTTTCTTCATTATTATTATCTTGTGCCAACTTTTTCAATTCTATTTCCAACACAAGTATACTCCTTTCCAAGAATAAACCATATAAATATTCTAAACTATTATTTATTGAATCTACGCCAAGCAATCTATCAACATAAGTATACAATTTAAAATCATTTTTTTCAAGCTCATTAAATATAAATTTATCATCATCAATATTGTTATTTAATTTATCATAAAAAATATTTAATATCTTAGATATGTTCTTATCAAAAAAGTCAATACTTAATAAATTAACCTCATATTTCTTAAAAAAATCATTTATAATTGATATATCTTTATATATTATATTGACCATATTTTTTTCTACGTTAATTATTCTATCTTTAAGATTCTGTATGCTATTTATAGAAGAAACTTTTTTACCATAATCTATTTTAGTTGTGTTTTTGTATAATGAACCTAGCTTATCATTTTTACTGTTATTTCTATCTATTAAAAACAACTTATTTTTATAAAAATTTTGGAAATTTTTTAAAACTATTGGATCTTTAATTTTTTTAAGTAATAAGTTTATATTAAATTCTAGTTTATTTTTTTCTTCTGGTGTTATATTAGATTTAGTTATATTAATATTTTGCTCTACTAGTTCACAATTCCAAAGAAATTCCGATAGATTAACTGATTTATCTTTATTATTAACTAATTTTTCAAATTCAATTTTACCGTATTCTTTTATGAAATCATCTGGATCTAAATTATCTGGTAATCTAATAAACCTAAGACTTTTTGAAGCAATAAGTATTGGTAAAACTAACATACCAACTCTTTTAGCTGCTTTTTGTCCCGCTTGGTCTCCGTCAAGACAAACAATAATTTCATCTGTTATTTTCCATAATTCCCTGATTTGTTGCTCTGTTATTGCTGTACCCATTGGTGCTACAACGTTTTCAATACCATTAACTGATAAACTTATAGCATCTAAGTTACCTTCAACTAAGATAGCGTTTTTCTTATTATATATAGCTTTTTTTGCAAAGAAATAATTAAATAAAACATCACTTTTATGATATAGTGGTGTTTCTGGGGAATTCACATATTTCGGCATATCAACGTTATTAATTGCCCTTCCAGAAAACGCAATTACTTTGCCAGATTTATCTAGTACTGGAAACATAACTCTATTTCTAAATTTATCGTAAAACTGCTTTTCATTTGACGAAATTACACCGGCTTTTTTCATGTCGTTTTCACGAAAACCAAGTTTTTTTAAATGATTTAATAAACCATTGAATTCATTAGTTGTAAAACCTATTCTGAATTTTCTTATGTTACTTTTTGATAAACCTCTCTTAATAAGATATTCTAAACCATATTTGCCATCAGTACTAAAAATTAAATTCTGAAAATATAAACAAGCCTCCTCATTTATTTTATACAAGATATTAAATTCATCTTTATATTTTTGCTTTTCTAAATCCAATTTTTCTAATCTTGGTAATTCTATGCCATTTTCATTAGCTAATTTTTCTATCGATTCCTTAAAGCTCAAATTATCTTGCTGCATTATAAAACTTATAACATCACCATGTGCGCCACAACCAAAACAATGATAAAATCCCCTCTCGTCATTTATATGAAAAGATGGAGTTTTTTCTTTATGAAAAGGACAGCAAGCAACCTTGTTTCTACCATGACTTATAATTTTTACATTTTTACCAATTATATTGGATAAAGTAATTTTATTCTTAAGTGAATCTATAAAACTATTACTGTACATAAATATTTATTCTGCTTTTATATCATTTGTAAAAAGTACAATTTCATTTTCTCCAACAATACCCAAATTTTTTCTTATTTCTTCATCAAACAAATCTAAATCTAGATTATTAACTTGCAATCTTTTAACTTTATTTTGTTTTCTATTAAATTCTTGTTCTGTTTTTTTTAATTCTAATTTTTTATTACCATAAACTTCATAAAACTTTCTATAATTAAAAATCCCATAATCATTGAAAACAATATGATATATAAAGTAGCTAATTAAACTAACCTTAAAAATAATACAAAATATTAACGAAATAATACCTTTTTCTTCAGTATCCATTTATTTAACCACTATACAACTTTTTGAAAAGTTACTATTTTTTTTAAAAAAATCTTCACAAAACTTTTTAGCATCTTTTTTATTTTTAAAATCACCAACACGCACGCGATAAAATATGCCCTTTTCCTCAAGATTTACATCCAAAATATATATTTTTAAATTTATTAGTAAATCTTTATATATTTTTTTAACTTTGCTTACATATAACTCGGCTTGTTGTTTGTTCTTTAAAGCTATCAATTGGACTTTATAAAAAGTATTATTGAAGTCTTCTTTGCTGCTAGTAGTAATATACTTTAATACTTCATTTTCTTTGCTATTTATAGTGATGTTTTCAATACTTTGGTCTAGTTCTACATCATCTTTTTCTATATCGATATTTTCCATTATTATATTATTTAGTTTAGATTTAGATTTCGATTCTTCAGTGTAATTTTCATTAAATTCTATATTTTTAATGGTTTTGATATTGGAAATATCTTCATCTATGCCTTCCATATCATTATAAAAACTACTAACTTCATCTTTATTTGATATTTGTTTGTCAGCTTTAATTTTAATAAACTTAACTTTACTTTTTATAACTGGTAATATATCTAGTTCTCTTTTTACTTCCGCAACCCTATAGGATTTTATTAAAATAAAAGAGAATATAAATATAAAAGACATCGTAATGTTTAATAATATTATATTTTTTTTAATCATAAATATGCTTTACATAAATGTTATCTTAATTCCTATTTTACAAGTAAAATAAAATTCGATTCGGTCATCTACACCAACTACTATTGAATAATCTTTATATATATCTTAATTATTATATAAACTTTTTTTAAAAACCAAGTAAAAAAAGGGAAAAAATTATATAAAAACAAATTGATATTAAAAAATACACACAATAAAATTATTATAACTCAAAGAAACCTAATTATATATGTATTTCTTAAGAAAATGTGTTGCTGTTCTAATTCTTTTTTTAATGTTGTTATTATGTATTACAGCAGCTGAAAAAGCATATTACGAAAAAAATAAATATGACGAAATATCCCCATTAATAATGACTGTATCTGGAGGAAGACTAACAAAAGAAGAAAAAGAATACATAACAAAAATTAATCCATTTGGTTTTATATTTTTCACAAACAATTTATATAGCAAATCTCAAGTAAAAAGACTCATAAAAGATATCAAGAAAATTTTGAGAAGAAATAACGTATTTTTTATGATAGACCAAGAAGGTGGCCAAATCACAAAATTAAAAGAAGTATATAACAAAGATTATAAGTTATTAAGTTATTTTGGCAATCTATATAAAAAAGATCCAGAAAAAGCAAAGAAAGAAATTTTTGAATATGCAGAAGAAACTGCTAAAGAAATGGCAGATTTAGGTCTTAATTTAAATTTATCACCTGTAATTGATGTGAGAAAAATAATGTTGATATAAATTATCAAAATTCTAACAATATACAAATTAGAATAATTTCATATGACACTAAAGCAATTATTGATTTAGCAAGAGAATATAATCATGGTTTAATGGAAGCTAAAATTTATGGCTGTATGAAACATTTACCTGGTTTAGGTTCTAGTTATGCAGATACACATAAAGAAAAAAGTATAATAAATGATTCTTTAGAAGAATTACAATTATTAGATTTTATTCCATTTAAGGCATTAACTAAGGAATTTAAGTTTGGCCTTATAGGCCTAGCAACATATACCAATATAGATAACAAAAATGTAGCAGCTTTCTCAAAAGCTGTTGTACAGACTATAAGAAAAGATATTGGATTTAATGGTCTAATTATTAGCGATGCACTTTCAATTGGAGCTGTGAAGGAATTTACAATAATCGAAAGAGTACTAAAAACATTAGAAGCTGGAGTTGATGTTGCCATGATAGATGATGCAACTCTTCAGGAAGCTTTAGATATTAAAGATTCTTTACAAAAATTAAAAGTACGTTTTTTCAATATAAAGTTGAAAAAATTAGGACTTAGATAAAATTATAACTTAAAATTAGTTATTATTCATATCTGTTCCTTAATAAAATTAAGATTTAATGCTCTTTGGCTTGAATTGAGGTTATTAATAGTATTTTCAACAAAATCAAAAATACTATAATAATTAGTTGGTAAATTTTCATTAAGATATTTTAAAATCGAACCATCTATAAATATTTGCTTATCAGCAAATAATTTATTTATAAACATTGGTTTTATATCTTTTGAAAGACTGTCTATTTTTAAATGAACTGAAGCATCAACTCTTGATTTTAGATCTTTTGTTACAATAGTTTTATGTCTAAAATCACAACTTGATATAATTAAAATATTTGAATTATTTAATATAATAGTATTTAAAATAAACAAAAATTTATCTTCTTCAATATCTTCTGGAAAATTATCAAATACATAATAGTCAAAACTATCGATTAAAGAATTAAGTTTAATTATAAATTCGTCAAAACTAAGTTTATTAAATTCACAAATATTTATATTTTTAGCATTATATTTTTGTTTCCATATTTGCCCGAGATGAGTTTTACCACACTTACTTTCTCCACTTAAAAATATTATATAATTTTTTGGAATATCGTTTAAATCTTTATTCAGATAACAAAAAGCATCAATATTTTCGTTAGATACGATAAAGTTGTTAATACTGTACTTTACATCTGCTATAAAATCAAAGCTCATTTGTCGAATCATAATTTAATCATATTGTATTTTATAATATCAAAATCTGTTTCATTTATTCCAGTCATGAATATTTGTATATCTAATTTTTTTAATTCTTCAAATAAAATTTTCTTTGTATTTTCATCTATATGTGAACAAACTTCATCTAATAATAAAATAGTCGTTCCTCTTGATATTTTTTTTGAAAAAATAGTTTTGGCAACAATAAGAGACATTAGTAAAATTTTCTGTTCACCAGTAGAACATAAATTAGCTGGTATATTTTTATCTTTGTGAAGCAATAATATATCACTTCTATGCACGCCATAATTTGTTCTTTTTAAAACTTTATCTTCAGATCTAAATCTAAGTAAATTTTCGCGATATATATTTTCTACATCTGTGGCCTTTAATTCCAGCAGTAGTTTTTCTACGTCTCCACTCAATTTAATTTTACTAGTTGGAAAACTCGCTATGTCATTTTGTAAAATGTTATTTAAATATTCTAATGTATTGTTCCTGACATTAGCTATTGAGGTACCAAGTTCTGCTATTTTTCTTTCAACAATATCAATCCAGTTGTCATACTTATCTTGCGTAAGTAAGATTTTCATGCGTTCTTTCAAAAAAAATTCGTATTTTCTAATATTATCTAAATGATTTATAAATAGTAAATCAGAAGTTCTATCTAAAAACTTTCTCCTATCAGAACTTCCTCCAATAAAAAAAATATCCATTTGTGGAATAAAATAAGTTATACCTAAAATATTGGATAGCTCATTGTTATTTTTTAAACGATTTTCGTTATATTTAATAATTTTGCCATCATTTTTTTGAAGTAAAAGTATTTTCTCCGAATTAGAAAATTTAATAAAAATGGAAAATAAAATATCTCTTGGAAGAGATTCATTAAGATTTGTAATTGATTTTAATTCGGAAATATTAGCAGACCTTATTCCACGGAAATTTGAAAATAATGATATTGCTTCAAGAATATTAGTCTTTCCAATTCCATTATTACCAACAATAACATTAATTCCATTACTAAATGAAATTGTTTTGAAAAAATAATTTCTAAAATTATTTAAAGTTATTTCAGCAATATATCTTCCAGACATTATATTCTTATAGGCATCAAAACAAAAGTATTATTACTTTCTTCGGAACCTTTTATTATTATTGCAGAATTACCATCTTTAAGTTTTATTTCTACCATATCACTCTCTATTTGAGAAATTATCTCTAGCATAAATCTAGAATTAAAACCTATTTCAATTTTATCTTTATAATCAAAATCAACTTTTATTTCTTCTGAAGCAAAACCATTCTCAGCTGAATTTGATTCTAAATATAAATTATTTTCCGTCAGTACTAATTTTATACCTTTATGATTATCGTTTGCTACTGTAGATATTCTATCGATAATAGAACTTATATCTCTCTTATTTATCTTAAGAATTTTATCGTTATCTTTAGGTATAACTCTTCTATAATCTGGAAATTCAGCATCTATTAGTTTTGATATTATAACTGTATCTTCTGTCTTAATCTTAATTTTTGTTTTTGAAGCCGAAATTTTTAAGTCACTATTATTAGATCTTACAGCTATTTTTTTTATTTCTGGAAGTGCCTTTTTAGGTATTATAATACCACTGACTTCACATGTACCTTCATAATATCCAAGTGTAATAACTGACAACTTATGACCATCAGTTGAAACTGCATTTAATTTTAAACCATCTTCATCTAAAGTTTGTAAAAATAAACCATTTAGATAATACCTGCTAGGATCATCAGAAATAGAAAATCTAGTTTTATCTATAATCGTAACCAAATCATTAGCCTTGATATTAAACTCAATTTGCATTTGATGTTCTTCAAAATTTGGATAACCATCAGCATCTAAACACATAAGTTTAAACTTACTTCTACCTGATGAGATATTTAATGTATTATTATCAGGTATATATTCGCAAACTATTTCAGCACCATCATTCATTTTTTTAATTATATCATACATTAACTGTGCTGGAACTGTCGTAGATCCATCACTATCTACAAATGTTTTACAATTATCTTTAACGTAAGTATCTGAATCTGTTCCAGTAAGATATATATGATCATTTTTAGCTTCTATCTTTATATTCTGGAGAATAGCTGGATTATTTGGATTTTTTTTACTCGCTACATCACAAACACTTGACAATAATTTGATTAGAGTATTTTTTTCTATTGTAAACTTCATTTGGAATATCTAAACCATTTTTATTTACCTAAAGGATATAGGCAATTGTTTGAAAATCAAGTATTTATAATGTGATATTAGATTATATTATTTAGCCAATTAATGCACATCAGCCCAATTCTTACCAGTTTTTACATCAACTAAAAGTGGTATATCAAATTTCACGACATTTTCCATAGTATTTTTAACTAATTCTTTAACATAATTTACTTGACTGTCTACTACCTCTATTAATAACTCGTCATGAACCTGTAAAATTATTTTTGCATCAAAATTCTTTATGACTTTATAAATTTCATTCATAGCCATTTTTATTATATCAGCACCAGTACCTTGTATAGGAGCATTAATAGCCAACCTTTCTAAAAACGATTTCTGTGGTTCTTTTATAGAATTCAAATCTATATAACATTTTCTTCCATACATAGTCTCGACATAACCATTTTTTTTAGCAAAAGTCTTTATATTTTCCATATATTCCCTTACTTCCGGATATAACATAAAATAATTATCCATATAATTTTTTGCTTCAAAATTTGACATATCAAGCCTTTTAGCAAGTCCAAAAGATGTTGTACCATAAACAATACTAAAATTTATAGCTTTTGCCATTCTTCTCATATCTGGAGTAACATTGTCAGTTTTAAATACTTTCTTAGCTGTTTCAGTATGTATATCTAAACCATTTAAAAAATTCTCTTTTAGTTGTTTAACATTCGCATATTGAGCTAAAATCCTTAATTCTATCTGAGAATAATCAGCTCCTATTAAACTATATCCAGGTTTAGCAATAAATGTTTTTCGTATTTTTTCACCATCTTCAGTTCTTATAGGTATATTCTGCAAATTTGGATTATTAGAACTTAGTCTACCTGTTATTACAAATGTATTTGAATAACTAGTATGCACTCTATTATTCTTGTCAATCAACTTTGGTAAAACATCTGTATATGTATTTTTAAGTTTAATATAATGTCTATATTCTAATATATCTCCAGCAATTTCAAAACCACTTTTATATAATTCATCCAAAACTTCAACATCAGTTGAATAATAACCTGATTTATTAGATTTTTTAGCCAGCGGTAAATTCATTTTTTCGAAAAGTATTTCTCCAATTTGTTTTGGAGAATTCAGATTAAACTCAAAACCTATTGTTTTATAGATTTTGTTTTCAATTAATTTCAATTTTTCATCAAAGAAATCATTTAGTTTTCCAAGTTCGTTTATATCTATTCTAACTCCATCATACTCCATATTAGCAAGTACTTCTATAAGTGGCATTTCGATATCATCATATAGTTTTTTCAACTTGCTATCGCTATTCATTCTGTCATTTATCAATCTGTATAAATGTTCTATAACCTCAGTAATCAGACAATAAAAGTTAAAATCATTATTTGTAATTATAGAACTTAAAACCTTACCCTTTTCATAATGTTCAACTATAGACAATAACTTTTCTACACCTTCAATTTTAAACTCTATATTATTTAATAAGTACTTAGTTATTATATTATATAAATTTTGATTAAATTTCCCATTGTCAATTATATACGACATAAGCCCTATATCATCATAATTACAAACTTTGATCCCAAATTTTAATAACAAACGAATTTGTTTTTTAGCATTATAAGTTATTTTTTTCAAATTTTGCTTTTCAAATAGTAATGATAGTTCTGAAAATACATCGCTTTCAGCCAAGCAATCATAGCACGAATTCATTGTAAAAAAATCTGATAAATTTTGACTTTCTTCACCTAAAGATATATGATAAATATTATTCTTTTTTTTATCAATTAAAATTATATGTTTTACTTCAGAATAATCATTTATCTTATCTGTTAAGATACTAAAAAATAACTCAGTATTTTTGCTCAGTATTTCCGATATAACTATTTTTAACGATATAATATCAGTTATTTTTTTATATTCATAACTTTTATTAATTTTTTCTTCTTCTCTGTAAGAATCATTTATAAATTTTTTCTCTATTTCTCTAGCAATACTATTAAATTCCATACTATAAAGAAAATCCCTAAATTTTATTGGATCAAAATTTTTAAATAATAAATCATCAATAGATATTCCCAAATCAACATTTTCAACAAGAGTTACTAATTCTTTTGACAGTAATAAATTTTTAATATTCTCTTTAATTAAATTTCTTCTTTTTTCTTGTTTTATAGAATCCAAATTTTTAATAATTTCATCAACAGAACCATATTCATTAATCAGTTCAGCTGCTGTTTTAGAGCCTATGCCAGCAACACCAGGTATATTGTCAGAACTATCACCTATCAAAGCTAATACATCCAATAGTTTGCAGGGTTCTACACCCCATTTATTCTTGACATCAACGGCAGTTATTTTTTTTGATTCTTTAGTATCATATAAAAATATATTGTCATCAACTAACTGCATCAAATCTTTATCACATGATATTATCCATACCTCATAATCTTCTTTTCCCGCTTGCTTCGCAAGTGTTGCTATTATATCATCAGCTTCATAACCAGGTTTTTCAATTGTTACTATATTTAGCGACTTTGTTACTTCTCTAATTAATGGAAATTGTGGTATCATATCATCAGGCATTGCTGGTCTATTAGCTTTGTATTCTGGATATTTTTCGTGTCTTAGTGTTTTTCCACCTGTATCAAAAACTACACATATATGTGTTGCATTCATGTCTACTATAACATTCATTAGCATTCTGGTAAAACCGTAAACACCATTTACAGCCATACCGTCACTTCTTTTTTTTATATTTTTTATTGCAAAATAAGCTCTAAAGAAAAAACTATAACCATCTATGAGAACTAACTTTTTATTTGACATATTATTATGTTGTATAAAACCAATGAAAAATGGAGGAATTCTGTTGACAGGCTCCTCCTAACCCCGCTACAACAGCATTTCACAACTAAGTGAAAAAATATTTCTATTGAAATATAAGTCCAAAGACTCAGGCAGCTATTGCAACATTAGCAAAATTATCATTTGCATTTAATCTTTTGAACTATTTCCGTAAAACGGCAGCAGTATCTTGCTGGATAAAATATGTACCTTTTAATGACTGTCAAAGCTAAGTCACCCCCATAATAAACAATACTCTCCTGGTGGAGGTGTCGGGTACTGCCCCCGAGTCCAAAACATCTATTATATACAAATTTTATTATCATAGTCTTACGACAAGATTATTATACTATAAAATATATTAAATTGCAAATAAAGGTTATTACAAACTAACTTTAAATGGAAACAAGAATTAGCTTGTTTCAATGGAAATTTAAAAAATCATATTATGAAAAACTTGAAGGTCTTGAGCAGTTTAAAGTTTTAAGAAATAGGAGATTCCAGCTCGTATTATTAGTTACGAAATATTAATAAGATCTATTGAATCAAATTTATCAA
>CASFUN010000027.1 GCA_949298005.1 uncultured Alphaproteobacteria bacterium
GAGTAAAGGTAGTAGTAAATATTAGTGATGGCAGTCAACCTGTTGGAAATGGTATAGGGCCAGCTTTAGAAGCTAAAGATATTATTAAGGTTCTTAAAAATGAATCAGATGCACCTCAAGACTTAAAAGAAAAAACGTTATATTTATCTGGTCTTATATTAGAATTTGATCCAAAAGTTAAAAAGGGACAAGGTATTAAGATAGCTAGGGAAATTTTAGAAAGTGGAAGAGCATGGGATAGATTTAAAAAGATATGTGAAGCACAAGGTGGTATGAAAAAAATTCCAGAAGCTAAATTTAAAAAGGATATTTTAGCTAAAAGAAATGGAAAAGTTGTAGAATTTGATAATAGAAAGCTATCTCAACTAGCTAAATTAGCCGGTTGTCCTACTCAATGGGCTGCTGGTGTTTATCTATATAAGCATTTGAATGATATTGTTAAAAAAGGTGAAAAAATTTTTACAATACATAGTAATTCTAAAGGTGAAATGGAAATAGCTTTAAAGTTTGCTGAAGAACATGATATTATAAAGATTAAATAGATTTTAGTATTTTTGTGACCTACTTTTTTATTAGGTCACCTTTGTTTTGGAGATTTTATGCTTTTAAATAAAAATAAGCTTAAAGGAATAGTTATTATTATTTTAGTTTTTATTTTGATAATATTCAGTCCAAGAATCGCTTCAGTAAATAAAAGAATAGGTAGTAAATATACAAAAATTAAAAATAAAAATATAAAGATTTATTTATCAGAAAATGAAAATAAAATTTCAAATTCTTGTTTAAACCAAGATGATAATGTAAAATATTATACTTCAAGATATTCTTCTATTATTAATATTATATACAATTTAGAAAAAAAAGGTTATCTTAAAAAGGAAGATAGAAAAATCCTTTTTAAAATATTAAAAGAAGGTAATGTTAGTGAACTTATAGAAAAAATAAATTCATTAAACCTTAATTCCTTTGATAATTATTCATTATCTAAAAAAAATCTTACAACTGCAATAACTTACGAATTAGGTTTTTATGACTATAGATATATAGAACAGTTATATAAAAAATCTATAGAAAACAATAAATTTGATATTGAAAACTACATAATATTAGCCGAGTTTTATAGAAGAAACTGTAAATATGATGAGGCAATTAATATTTTATTAAGTATATCATCTATAGCTAATAATAGTAACCAAAAAATAGATATAAGTAAAAATTATTGTGTACTTGGCGATTTATATTTAGCCAAAAGAGATTATGAAAATGCATTAGCAAATTATATAAATAGCTTAGTTGTTTTTGATTTTAGAAATGATGATGCTAAAAAAGCTAATATTCTCATAAAAATAGGTGATATAATGTCGATTCGAGGAAATATATTTGAATCTATTAATTATTATAAATATGCTTTAAGTTTAGGAAAATTAAAAACTAAAGATAAAGTTAAACTTTTAATAAAGTTATCCGATTCATATTATACATATGGAAATTATGAAGTTGGTTTAAAATTCGCTAAAGAGGCAGAGTCTAAATCAAAAAAACAAAAATACCTATATTATCATTTTAAAGCAAAATATCTTGAATGTCTAAATTATGAATATTTATCAGAAGGTGAAAAAGCTGCTAAAGCTTGTAAAGTAGCACTAGAAGAAGCAGAGATTTATAAAGAGCAAAATAACAATTTTTACTCCTATATAGCTTTAGCTGATATGTTAGATTTTTCAGTATATATAAGAAACCCAGTTTTAGCCGCAGATTATGTAAGAAAAGCTGGAATGTTAATAAATAATGAAAACGACATATACAAGAAATTATTAATTATGGAAAAATTATCTTCAATATTGGCTTACAATAGCTCCGCAGAAGAAAAGTTTCAAACTTTAAATACTTATAATACTTTAGATAAATTGTATAAGCAAAACAATATAGGAACTGGTTGTTGTAATTCTATTTTATCTGGATTTATAAAGGAACAATTGAATATTTATGGTACTGAAAACGATTATAAAAAAGCTGAAGTTGATTTAAAGAATAGAAAAATTCAACTAGCTACTCTTTATATATATCTATCTGATTATTATAAATCAAAAGGCTATGTTAATGATGCACTTAAATATGCTGAAATGGCTTTAGAAATTGATTCTCAAATCTATAGATTTGATCACCATTATATAAGATATGTTGTTAATAAAATTGATTCGTTAAAAAATATTCGTTAAAAAAGTTATTTATTAAATTCAATTTCAAAAACATTTTCATTATTATTAGAAATTAATTGTTTTTGTAAATCGTTAGTATTATCCTCGACTATATCCAATATATCTTGCAGACTATCACCATTGTTATTTAAATAAGGAACCACTTCTATATTATCTGCTTGTTTAAAACAATTTTTACTACTTAAATCGTGTATATTTTCCTTATCTTTTGACATTTTAAACAATATTGTTATCATAAGCACAAATCTATATTGATTATTTAATTTTTCAATGCACCGAAACATTACTTTATTAGTTTTAATTATATCTTTACTATACAATAATAAAAAGGAAGTTTTTGCTAAAAAAAAGATGTTTATAACTAATGAAAATAAAGAAAAATCTAGCAAAAATGAATACCTAATGAATAATGAAGATGAAGTAATTTTTAAAAAGATAAAAATTAAAATATCAGATAAAAACTGGAAAGAAGCTAAAAATTTAAAAGATAAAATCAATGATGAAGGCTATAGATCAGCTATAGATACATACATTCAATTAAATAGATTTAAAGCCATATTTATCATGGATAGAGGTGATATTATTGACTTAATACATTTTATTAAAAATAACTACTTTTTATATGAATTTGAAACTCTTAATAAAAGAATAGAATTTTATTATCTTAGCGAGACTATAGATTTTGAAGATGTTTCAAACTATTTTAACAGATTTCCAACAAAAGATATTAATGTAAAAATTAAACTATTAAAAGATGAAAGGTTAAATATATCTAAAATTAAAGATGAAAAAACCAGAAATAAATTGAACTCAGAGCTAAATAATAAAATTAAAAATACTTGGATTAACAGTAATTTCTCAGATGACGAACAAGATATTTTCTTAAACGATTTTAAAAAAAATATAAATGATCAAAATATTATCAAAAGAGCAGAAATGCTTGTATTCAAAGGTAAAATAAATAATCTTTCAAGACTCATTAACTTAATTATTGATAAAAATTATAAGTTATTATTTGAAGCTATATTTGAAATTGAAGAAAATCCAGAATCAATAAAAAATATACTCAAAAAAATACCTAAAGAATTAAGAGAAAATGAAGCTTTATTATATACAAAATTAAAATACTATAGAAACAAAGAAAAAGATGAAGAAGCTATAGATATATTACATAAATTAAAAGGACAGCCAAAATTTGGTAATTTTTGGTATATTTATAGAAATATATATGCTAGAGAGTTAATGAAAGTTCATAAATATGAAAAAGCATATGAAATAATAAGTTCATACAACGGTAAAAAAAATAACGATTATATTGATGTTTTATGGTTTTCTGGGTGGCTAGCATATAGATATTTAGGGAAATATGATGTAGCTTTCACCCATTTTTATAATATGTATAAACAAGTCCATTATCCAATAAGTATAGCTCGTGCTAGTTACTGGCTAGGTAGAGTATCTGAATCCAAAAATAAACCAAAAGATGCTTTGTATTGGTATAATATATCATCAAAATATCCTCTAACTTTCTATGGGCAATTATCGCATTTTAATAAATATGATTTATTAGATAATAAAACAGAAAAAGATAAAGAATTTATATTTCCAGAAGAACAATCGATTACCGAAGAAGATAAAGAAAATATATCAAAAAATAGAATATTAAAGTTTGCTTTGTTATGTTATAATTATGAAGGGAAAAGAGATCAAGCCAATAAGATATTTTCAGAATTAGTCACAAATATTTTGACATCAAAAGGTGAAATAGCATATCTTGTTAAAATCATTGAAAAACTTGATGATGAGAAACTAATAATACCAGTATCAAAATTAGCAAGTCATAGAATGGTTTTTTTTGTTAATAATCTATTTCCTACATTAAGACTTGTAAAAAAAAGTGATCCGAATATAGCATTAGTTCATGCTATAATAAAACAAGAAAGCGGTTTTATAGTACAAGCTGAAAGTAGCGCTGGTGCAATAGGCTTTATGCAAATAATACCACCAACTGCAAAGGTACTATGTGGTGAACTAGGAATAACATACAATAGTTATAAATTAAAAAACGATCCGCAATATAACATAAAACTAGGAAATTATTATATAAATCAGCTTATTAAAAAATTTAATGGTTCAAAAATATTAGCTATAGCATCATATAATGCAGGGCCAGAGGCCACAAATAAATGGATAAAAGAATTTGGCGATCCAAGAAATATGAATGAAATAGAGGATGTAGTTGATTGGATAGAATCTATAAATTATAAAGAAACAAGAAATTATGTTCAAAGAATTCTGGAAAATTTAGTTATTTATGAGCAATTATTGGATATAGAATAATGAAATTAGCATTTGGTAGGTTTTATAATAAAAATTCTGACATTTTATATAATTTTAATAGAATATCAAAATTATATGATGTAGCTGTTAAAGCTAATATAGAAATTGTTATCTTTCCAAGATTAGCTATAAGCGGTTTTTCTATTAATGAAAGTTTTTATGATGATAAGTTTTTAGAAAAAAAAGAAAATTACCTAGAAAAAATTATCAATATAACTACTAATAAAAAAACAAAAATATTAATCGGCAGTCCTTTTTTTGAAAACGATGTTGTTGGTGATAGTAAAGATTGTATCAAATACAAAAAACTAAAAGATTCTGCAATATTAATAGACAATGGTTATATAGATACAATAATTTTTAGAAAGGAAATAGATAAAAATAACGTATTAGAAGATTATAAGTATTTTGATAAAAATTCATTTTTGAAATACTTTTTATATAAGAAAAAGAAATTTGCAGTACTATTATCTGATGATATTTATAACAATTTTAACATTATTTTAATCATAGATAATAAACCAGACTATATAATATGTTTAGACAGTTCAAATAATAGAGAAAAAATTGAAAAACATTTAATAAAATTATCAAAATTCACTGAAAATCCAATTTTATATATAAATAATGCTACATATCATGATGGAATGTTATTCGATGGTAGAATTATAATGATAAATGAAGACCATGAGTTAGTTGTCAATGATAATTACAAAAAAGATTGCTTACTAGAATTTGAGTTAGATTGTTCGGATGGAACTGAATTATTTATAGATAAAAAGTACAAACAAAACAGTGATATTTATTATATTTTAAAGAAATATTTTAATAAAAAGGATATTTTTATAGATATAGATAAATACACTTTTATTACAAATAATAAGAAGTATAAATTTATAAAATTTTCAGATAGTTGTTCTAAATATAATTGTGATATTATCAATTTGGAGGATTATATTAATATAGATTTATATAATAAGCTGAACGAAAAGGAAAAAAATATGATAAAAGATAAAATAATAGGCATATTATGACAGATGGAGTAGTTACTATATATACTGATGGCGCATGTTCTGGAAACCCAGGTATAGGTGGGTGGGGAGCAATTTTGATATATAACAAAATTTCAAAAGAAATTTCCGGTGGAGAAGTTAATACAACCAATAATAAAATGGAACTAAAAGCTGTAATAGAAGCTTTAAAAAGTCTAAAAAGAGAACGCAAAATTAATATATATACTGATAGTATGTATGTAAAAAACGGTATCACAGATTGGATTAACAATTGGAAACAAAATGGTTGGAAAAATTCAAAAAAACAAGCCATTTCAAATCAAGAGTTATGGCAAGAACTCGATTCACTTACAAAAAAACATACAATAGAATGGTTTTGGGTTAAAGGACATAATAACAATGAATTAAATGAACGTGCAGACAAACTTGCTAGAGATGAAATAATTAAAATTAAAAATATATAATGGAGGCCAGAGACGGAATCGAACCGACGCATAAAAGTTTTGCAGACTCTTGCATTACCACTTTGCTATCTGGCCGTGTATTTAATGGTTCTGTATAATTATATAATATAAAATAGGCTTTTGTCAATATTAGATTTTACTTCCGAGACCATTTTTCATTACTTTAACAGCAACTTTAAATACAGATTTTTTTACAGCAGACTTAATTTCATCTATATTTTGGAAATCAGATAAACTTTCAATTTTATTTCCATCCTTCTGTCTTAGCGTAATTTCTCTTTCTTCAACAGCAGTAGTCAAAACAGGATAACTGATTATACTGTCAAAACTTCCATAGTTACCAACAAACCTATTTATTTCATTTAATGAGCCAAAAACCAGGAGATAATAATCTCTATATTTCTGATCACATGTATTTATAGATTTAGTAAAATCATCAAAATAAGTTTCAAAAATTTTTGAATCGCCTTTACTAAGCGCAATTATAGCTGTCTTAATTTTATCTACCGGCCCCCTGGATATTTTATCTTTGTTCTTATTCATTTCATCAACAGCTAATGCTGCGGCAGAAATTGCGTCATTCAATAATTCCTCAACCTTTTTTTCAAAAAAGTTAAAATCTATGTTTTCTAGTCCAATCATAGCAATCCTATAGATTAATAAATTTTATTATAAAGTTCCATCTAAAGCTCTGCCAATGGGACTATTCATAATCTCTCTGACAACTTCATAAATTGATTGTTTAGTCAATTCTTGTGCCTCCTCAGCGTTTTCAAGATATCTTACTTCATTAACCAGTGTACCATCTTTCTTTGGAAGCATTGGTTCTCTTTTGGCTTTAGCTGTTGTTAAAACCGGATAAGTTAAAGCACTTCTAAAATTTCCAAAATTACCAACTGCATAATTTATTTCATTAAGTGATCCAAACACGAGGGCATTATTATCTTCATATTTTAAGTTACCATTATTTGCAGCGTACATGAAAAAGTTAGTAACCTTATATATTTGTTCTCTGTTTCCATCAGCTAAAGCATTCAAACCTCTTTTTAGCATTTTAGTTGGCATTTCATCAAACTGAGCTTCATCATCATTTTTTTTAATTTTTTCATCAAATACAATAGCACTGGCTATAGCATCATTAAGTAATTCTCTTACTTTAACTTTTAGAAAATCAAAATCTAAATCACTGGTAGGCACACTTTTTAAAAGACTCGCCCTTGTATTTATAGAAATCAATAAAAAAGATAAAAAGAATAATTTTTTCATAAAAACCTCATTAATTATTAATATATAAGCATATTATATCATATTTTTAACTAAAAGAAATAGTTAAATTAAATAAATTTCATTATTATTTTTTATCATTATTTTTCTCTTGTTTGTCCTTGTGTTTGTACCTTATCAGCTATATTTTTTTGTTTTCCAATAATTTTTTCTTTATTTCTATTAAATGCTGCTTGGTATTTTAAAATAGTACCATAATTTGTAATTATTTCATTAAAATCTTTTCCTTCTATAATTGTCAATCCACACACTTCCCCCGCTGTTTTAAAGTATTTTCTTAAATTTTCTTTTGGAGGAGGATCTTTCTTGAAATATTCAACAAACTTATTTCGTTTTTCATCTGTAATATCATCTCCTTTATACACGTTATCACATAATCTTCCTACGTCTCCATCAATATTTGTAATATTTGTTTCCCTACTAAAGAACTCCCTATGTTTTTCTAATATCTTACTAATACCAACTAAATGAGATTTACCTTCACTATCAAATTTTGTTATTCTACAATTTACGTAAGACTCTTCATTTTTGCCATTGTAATCCTTTTGAAGAGTAGTTTCGTTATGCTCGTTTATTTTTTCAACTACAGGCACATTTAAAGAAATAAAGCCTTTTTGTAATATTGTTGGTCTATGCCCAACGATATGTTTACAACCTAAATCAAGAGCCTCTTTTGGATGATCATTTTCATAACCAAAAAGTCCGCCACTGTAGTTACACAAAGCTCCTCTATTCATAAGAGAATATGGTTTTGAGTTTGGATTGGAGTTGATGGCTTGAGCGAATAATTGACCAGCTTCTTCAAGGGTAAATTTTTCACTTATTGCTGAATTTTCTTTTTTTACAGTTATATTTTTATCTTGGCTTATTTCAATAGAATATTGTTTTTTTACTTCTTTGTCTTCTTCATATTTTTCTTTTAATTCAAAATTAAAAGTTTTAGGAGGATCTACAATGTTTACAAAATTATTTAGTTCAAAGAAATTATTTATTTCTTTATTTTTAGTATCTTTAATCTTATTTTTAGCCAACCCTAGAGCCATCTTTTCTAATGCTTCTAATTTTTTAAAATTATTTTCTGCTTCTCTATTTTCTGGTTCTCTGCTACTAAAAGAACCTTTAAAAATTTCTATAGCCTCTTTACAATTTTCTTCCCCACTAAAATATGTCCTCTCTAATTCCTCACCAACAATCGCAAAGTCATTTATACCATTTGGATCAGGTTGAAATAACGCTTCTCCAAAAATTTCAAAATGTTTATCAAAATTCTCATTTAACATTTTTGTTAAAAGTTTTCTCTTTTCATTACTATCAATTTCTTTTAATTTACGATCAGGTTTTTTTCCATCAAATAGATCATTATAACCATCAACGTTATTACCGATAACTTCAATAAGAGGTTTATTTAACTTAGTATGAGAAATAAATGTATTACTTGCTTCATCATAGTAGCAATATTTGACTAAACCTTTTTTAAACATACCTTGCATTATTGCCCTAACTTCAGGATGTTGTCCTTCATTTAAGGCTTCTATTTCATGGTTACCAGCAACATAGACTATTGGTGGATTTATTTTTTTCTCTTTGTCAATTTTTTGTTTAATATTAGTTTTAACCCTTTCATAATCTTCTTTTAGTTTACTAATTAAATTAACAAGTTCATTACTATGTTTTACATTTAGTTCTTCATCAGTACCTGCAGCACCTTTAGAATCTATTCCTCTTAACTCTTTGATTAATCTTTCTAATTTTGAAGATCTTTTCTCCTTATCTATTAATTCTACTGTTTCACCATTCAGAATTTTATAAATTTCATTTAAATTTTTTTCTATTGTTCCAGCAGAATCTATTACAGAACTTTTTTCTTTTTTCCAACCAGATAATTTATTTTTTAAATTTTCAACTTGTGATAATAGATTGTATGGAGTTTGTTTCATACATTCTCTCATTGCAAGACAAAGTGGAATTGCTCCTAAATTATCATTAACACCACTGTCATGCGACTGAATAAGGTCACCACCAAATGTTATAGTTCCATTAAATTCTGAATTATATACTAAGTTTGGATATGTGTATTCTTTATCACCTATCTTCTCTATTTTTGTGGTAGGGTCGCCAATTTTAAAAGCTGGTTTTGCAGGATCGCCTATAGGTTCAGTCATACCAAGTAAAAAGTGATACATATCATTGTGTATGTCTGTTATTTGGATACTATTTGGGATTCCTTTAAAAGTTTCTAAACTATTAGAATTTGCGTATTCTTCCCTTTTTTCAGTTGCAGTTCTTAAATTTTCTCTGAACTGCTTAAAATCTTGCTGTTGCTGCTGTCCACCACTAGCTCTTAATCTATCTACGGCAATATGTTTTTTTATTTTTTTCAGTTCTATAACCTCATCTATTAATTCTATTATTTTTTTATTATATTCATTATTACTATCAAGTTTTCCTTTAATTTCTTTTAATTTTTCTATATGTCCTTTCTTTATTTCATGAATTTTGTAACCAAGAATTTCTCTAATTTTACTTTTGCCATCTACTAATATTCCTAATTTAACATCCAGCAACCTCTCAGACAACATTTCAAACATGGCTGCATGTTCTGCATATAAGTCAGCCAAACTATAAATGTCTCCAGTCTCTATTTCTTCCGGTAACTCTCCTTTAGGTAAACTACCTATTATAGACTTAACTTCTTCAATTATTTTTTTTAGTTCTTTCTGTGGATTTTGTGCTTCTGCCATTTTTCTCCTAAACTTTCTAGAAAATTGCTGTAAGCGTAGTATATAATATTTATATGTCAATATAATATATTATATTATATAATGTGCTAATTATATATTTATGGATAATTTATTCTTCAATCCACTCAACAGGTCTGAGATGTTTATAAAAAAACTTTTTTATAGGATTTTTTTCAGGCCAAATACCGTTTTTAGCATCTTTA
>CASFUN010000028.1 GCA_949298005.1 uncultured Alphaproteobacteria bacterium
GTTTGCTTAATTTAGTATAACTAATAACATTTTCCAAGATTGTTTTCTCATTATCTAAAAAACTTTGATCATGATCCAAAAAAGCAAAATTACCAGTAAAATTATCAGCTATTACTTTTAACAGTGTACTTTTACCACTAATATTTTTCCATGTATAGCAATTCTAGATGTAGATCTAATTGTAAAGTTAAAACTTTTGAATATCTGTTTACTTCCATAAGAAAAATTGAAATTATTTAATTCAAATATAATTCTCTCATAAGTCTTATCTTGATCTTCTAATTTAAAGTATATCTTGTCTCTTCTCTCAATTACGTCGTTTATAGACTTCAACGAAAAATCAGTTTTATTTAAATTAGAAAAATCTCTTTTTAACAATTGCCCATGTTTTTTTTCTGACTTATTAACCTTTAAATCTAGCACAGATTTCATATATTTAGAATTTTCTAATTTCTTTTTTCCTTGAATAATTCTTTTTTCTATCATTTCTTTATTTTTTATTATTTGTTGTTTTTTGTGTTTTTAATTCCTTTTTTGTATCATCATATTTTCTTTCCAGAGATGTATTTTCTAATTCTTTCGCCTATAAATATTGCTCAAAATTGTATCCATAATTATACATTTCAGTTTTACCATAGCCTAATTTTCTTAATTCTATTATTTTATCAACAAGATTTAAAAGTTCTCTGTCATGAGATACCAACAATATACCAAATTTCCAATTTCTAACAAAATTATAAAAAATAGTTTTACTCTCATAGTCCATATTATTAGTAGGCTCATCAAGAATTAAAAAATTTGTCCGTTCATCAATTATATTTGATAAAATAGTTTTTACTTTTTCGCCACCACTTAATGTATCAAATTTTTGCAATAAATCAAATTTCAAATTAAAAAATTCTAGTCTTTTATTAATTACTTCATCACAATCCCAATGATTATCTAAACTTATATAATCATCAATATTAGCAGTACCATTATCAACTCTCATTAGGGAAACAACTTGATTTTCTAACCCAAAAACATCAGCGACCGTATTAAAATTAAGCTCATTAAACTTTTGTGACATGTATGCAATATTTAAATTACTTTTGATAATTTCACCGTAATTTGGAATAAGATCACCAACAATTAACTTGAGCATTGTACTTTTAACAATCCCATTAACACCTACAAATCCCACTTTGCTAAAATCATCTAAATTAAATGATAGATTATCTATAATTTTTGTTTCATCTGGCAGATTATAAGATAAATTTTTTTACTAATCATAAATATACTATATTTATTTGTTTATCAAAATGATTTCGTTCTCCACAAAATCAAAATAAAAAATAAATTAGAATATTTTCAATGTAAAAAAGTTGTTTATCTGATTTAATATTAGATAATTTCTAAAAATAGTCAATTAAAAACTTAATCCAAATCCAAAAAATAAACTCTTATTTTTATGATTATCAATATTACCCGTTAAAGAAAATTTCACGTTTATATTGTCACTAATTTTAAAATCACTAATAAATTTCACAGAATGTACATTATTTATCAGCAAATTTTTATTAATCTGTGCTACTTTTTTGTCGTATTTAAAATATAAAAAATCTTCTTGTTTTTTAAGATATTTAATTGTTACTCCATCATCAAAATCATTTTTTAGTATATCATGTGAGTAGGAATATCTAATTGTGAATTTGGTACTTGAACCAAAATTATGAGTATAATTTATACCATATTCTTGACTATCTTTTATACTATTATAGATATTGTTTCTTTTAAAAGACAAATTTAAAAGAAATTTTTCAAAATTTATTTCATATTCCATATTATAGGTTTTATATTCAAAAAACATTATATTTTGACTTATATAAAGTATATCATCTTTTTCAAAAATATTATGCTGATTATAACTAAGTATTATTCTACTTTTAAGTATTTCTGGAGTTTTGATTTTTATATTAAAGTTATAGTAGTTAAATTTTTCAGGTGGAACAACTCCTTTAAAATTTTCCGCAACTATGTTATTGGTAATATTTTTTTGATAATTATCATTATTTATGATGCTTTGTGCTATATTGGATCCAACAGATATAAAATCAAATATGACAATTCTGCCTTCTATACCATATGTTCTTTTTATTAAATCTCCATAGTTTAAAGTTACAAATTGGTTTACATGTAGAATTTTACCAAAACATTTTTGAACTGAGGTTAATGTCAATACAATTAAAATTGTAAGATTACGTAATAAATCCAATATTTTGAATTAATATTTCATATTACATATAATATAGTATTTTTATAAAAAAATAGGAATTTTAAAAAATTCCTGTTTAGAAAATAAATTATGATAAAAAAATTATTTTACTTTGTAGCCATTGTTGATGTAATTAAACCCTTAAATGCATCTAAATTTACAACATCACCACCAACTCTTTTTGTTGTGTAAAAACGTATGTAAGGTTTGGAAGTAAATGGATCTCTAAGTATTCTAATTCCTATTCTGTCAACTATTTGATAATATGAAAAATCACCAAATATTATTGATTTTGTTCCATTACCAACTGCTGGCATATAGGAACTTTGATATATGGAGCAACCTAATAAAGTATCGGTAGCGCCTGTAAGTAAAGCTGAATTCCATAGATATTGACCACTAGTGTTGTCTTTCAATGTTCTTATTTGTTTCATTGCACTTCTTGGTAAGAGAAAACTAGCATTGTTTACATATTTGTCACCTAAAGAATAGTATAGATCTAATATATCATTTTCGTCAAAACTTAAGGTTTTATTAGAGCTGGTTATGGTCTCAATTCCATCACTGGATTCACCAACATATTTTAATATCCCTGTAGGTTGATTAGCTGTATCCCCAGTCCCATTTATAAAAGCATTTTCCTCAGCACCAGCAAAGTCATTGCTTAGTCTATCTGCTAACCATTCCTCTAAATCTATAGCCGCATCATCTAATAATTTTTGACTAACTTTTGGTTGAGCGATTAAATCATGAGTGTTGATGGTTTTTTTGGTAAGTATATTCGTGTCAATGTCACTTACAGTACCATTTTCACTTATCCAAGATGGTGTTATTTCGGAGCCATCCAAGACTTCAAGTGCTGATGAAGAAATTGTTTGTATGGAGCAAATTTTTCGCATTATACATAAATCTTCTATTCTATCATAAACCATTTTTGAATATTTGGTGTTAGAATATAGCCGCCGTAAGAAGTTGATGTATCTATCGCTGTTGTTAAATCCCTCTTAATCTCTATATTAGCTAATTGTTCTTCTATGCCTTTTTTTAAATAATTATTGAAAGCGCTTTTATACTAAATATCATCGGCTGATTTATATTCTTCAATATTACTATATGGTCTTGACATGGCAATTTCTAACTCGTTTATTTTTGACTTTTGCTCTTCGATCGCGTTATTCAGTTTTTCTAACTTAATTTCAGTTAGTGGATCAACTTCACTTTTATTTTCAAGTCGCAAAAGTCTTTCGTTATTAACTTGCTTGAAATGCTACCAGCTATTTCCAAGTTTTTCTAATCTTTCATTTAGTTCTACAATACTCATAATCAATTGTGGTTATTAATAATAAATATTTATAAGAAATATTTATTTTAGGATATTTTTTTATTGTGTTATTCGTAAGTAATAAATAATTTAGCTAGGAGTATTTATTCAAAAAGTACGAATTTAATAATATTTATAATAATTAGTTCAATACTTAGATTGATTTTTCCAGCTATATTATTACAATAATCTACACACCTTATATATTTTAATATGCACTTAAGCAATATTTTAACAAAGAGATTATACAGCCTTCCAAGCGATGCTGACACAAACGGTCACCAAATAGCTCTAAAGGGTGGTTATATATACCAAACTGGAGCTGGTGTTTATACTTTTACACCACTCGGACTTAAAGTACTCAGGAACATAGAAAATGTAGTTAGAATTGAAATGGACAAACTTGGTTGTCAAGAAGTTCTTATGCCTATTACATCCCCAGCTACATTATGGAGAGAAAGCAATCGTTATGATTCAGTTGATGTATTACTTAAATTTAAAAATAGAGCTGGTAATGATTTTGTACTAAATCCAACTCATGAAGAGGTAATAACTGATTATGTAAGATTTTGTTTACAAAGTTATAAACAATTACCATTTTCTTTATACCAAATTCAAACAAAATATAGAGACGAATTAAGAGTAAGAGCTGGTTTAATACGTTGTCGTGAATTTATTATGAAAGATGCATATTCATTTCATAGAGATTGGAATAATCTAGACAAATTTTACAACGAAATGTTGTTAGCTTACGAGAAGATATATAAACTAATTGGATTAGACAATATAGTTAGTGTTCTAGCTCCAACTGGTGATATGGGTGGAAAAATTTCTCACGAATTTCAGATGATTTCATCAATAGGAGAAGATACTTTATATATCTGTAATTCTTGTAATTATAAGTCAAATAAAGAAATGTTTATTGATCTAAGCGAAGAACAAAAATGCCCTAATTGTGGTAAAATTTTAGAAAAAAAGAGGGGAGTTGAGGTAGGAAATATATTCAAACTTGGTGACAAATATACCAAATCAATGAATGTAACTTACATAGATGAAGATGGAAATAAAAATTATCCTATTATGTGTTGTTACGGAATAGGAATTGGTCGTACTTTTGCCTGCGTACTAGAACAGGCCGAATTGGGAAAATATATTTGGAATGAGTTAATAGCACCATATAAAGTTCATATAATATCAATAGGTAACTCACAACAAATAATTAATATTAGTAACAAAGTTTATCATTATTTGTTAGCTAATAATATTGAAGTAGTAATAGATGATATCAATGACAGACCAGGTTCAAAATTTGCTAATGCAGACCTAATAGGAGCACCTATAAGAATTATAATTTCTGAAAGAAATATTAATGATAATAATTGCTTAGAAATTATTAAATATAATAAAAATGAAGAGCCTGTAAAAAGTATGGTAAATATTGCTAACTATGATAACTTTATAATAGGTTTACTTAAATAAATTTTATAAATTATAAATAATAAGTTATTCTTTACCAAACCATTTTTTAAAAAATCCACTTGTTGTCTGTCTAGACCGTTGTAATTTCTTATCTAGTTCTTCAACTAATATTTTTTCTTCAGTATTCAAATTTTTTGGAATGTCAATTTTAGCCGTTACAACCAAATTACCTGTACGGCCACCAGCGCCTAGAACAGGCATACCCTTACCGGTAAGTTTTATTTTATCACCATCCTGTGTTCCAGCTGGAATTTTTATAGTGGCCTTACCACCATCTATAGTTGGAACTTCTATCTCTCCACCTATCATTGCCGTAGTTGGTAATATTCCTACTTTCAAACATAAATCATTCTTGTCTCTTATAAAAATATCATGTTTTTTAATATTAACAAAAATAAATAAATCTCCTGATCTACCACCATTTAAGCCAGCTTCGCCTTCACCAGCAAGTTTTATCTTATTGCCACTATCTACACCAGCTGGAATTTTTACCGTTAATGTTTTATTTTTATCAAATCTACCAGTTCCGTTACATTTTTTACAATGGTTCTTTATAACTTTACCAGTACCTCTACACTTTCTACAGGTTTGTTCCATAATAAAGAAACCTTGTTGTACTCTTCTGGTACCACTACCGTTACAATCAGGACAATTTATACTCCCACTACTATCAGCTGAACCAGTACCGTTACACACATCACATCTAGCCATGGTGGAAAAACTTATATCAATATTTTTGCCTTTGAAAGCATCTTCTAATGATATATTCACATCATATCTTAAATCCGAACCTATTGTTTCGTTTGACCTTGAACCACCACTTCTTCTACCACCTCCAATATCTGAAAAAATATCAGAAAAAGAACTAAATATATCACTGAAATCAGAAAAACTACCGCTTTGAAAACCA
>CASFUN010000029.1 GCA_949298005.1 uncultured Alphaproteobacteria bacterium
AATAAATTATTATCAACTACGGGTCTAATTATATCGTCTTACTTTATTTCAGTTTTATTATCTATATGTATCGCATATTTATGTATGGTAAAATATGTTGGTATAATATTGGTATCTGCAATTATATTTTTGATTGCATATTTTAACTATTTTTTTTCAAAAAGACTTCCTTATAGTGACAAAATTCGAGACAGTAAGATTAAAATAGATAAAAATCCATTGAGTTCATTGTTCAGTACTTTGAAATTAATTAGGAAAAGAGTATATATATTTTTCCCATCTTTTGGAATTGGTTGGTTTTGGTTTGTAACTACAATAACTTTAAATCAGTTGATATTTTTTGCTGTAGAGTCAGTAAATCATAGCGAATTTATTGGATTCCTGTTAATTGCGACATTTCTATGTAGTATAGTTTTGGGTTGTATATTTTGTAATAAATTATTCGCTGGTAAAATAAAAGCCGGATTTAGTCCATTGGCTGCGATACTTATAACTATTTTTACATTTAAACTTTACTTAAATGGTTTAAATGTAAGTGATTTTCAAGTAACAGATATAATTGGTTTTATGTCTGCATGGTCTAATTTCAGGATGTTTTTGGACTTATTTATAATAGGTTTTGCAGCTGGAATCTATATAATACCATTATACTCAGCTATACAAAAAAATACAAAATCAATTAATAGAGCAAGAATATTTTCATGTGTAAATTTTATAGTAGCTGCCTTTATAATAGTAGCTGAAATATTCTTCTATAGTTTCTCCAAAATTAGTTTTTATACAGTTGATGTATTTTTATTTATTTCTTTATCCAATCTTATAGTTGGATGTTATTTGTTGTATATTTTACCAAAACAATTTTTATTTTTATTTGCTAGATGGCTAATAGGGTATTTGTTTAATGTGAAAGTTAATGGACTTGAAAATTATGATAAAATTGAAGGTAAAAGAGCTGTTGTCATAGCCAATCATCAGTCGTTTTTAGATGTTGTTCTTATGGTTCTTTTTATAGATGATAGTTTAAGTTTCGCATACGAAACAAAATATGGTAAGGTTTGGTGGGTAAAACCGTTTTTGAGATTAGCTCAAAGTTTTCCTATAGATTCAAATAATCCAATGGCTTTGAAGAGTTTAATCAATATAGTTAAAAGTGGGAAAAGAGTAATGATATTTCCAGAAGGAAGAATTACTACTACTGGTGCTATGATGAAGATATATGAGGGTTCAGCTATGATTGCTGAAAAAACTGGAGCTGATATAATACCGATTAGAATTGAGGGTGCTCAATTTACTATATTTTCTAGACTAAAAAATAAAGTAAAAAGGAAACTTTTTCCAGATATAACTTTATCCATTTTGCCACCAAAAAAGATTAATTTAACAGATGGATTAACGGCACGACAAAAGAGAGTTGAAGCTGGAAATAAACTTTACAATATGATGATAGATCTTTTTTATAATACTGAAAAATCAGAAGAGACGATAGTTGAAGCTATTTTAAGATGCAGGAGGATCTTTGGTAAGAATCATGTAATGTTGGAAGATATAGGTTTTAACCCAATGACTTATAATGGCATGTTCCTAAAGGGTTTTGTTATGGGTAATTATTTGGCAAAATTTACTGACAACCAGGAAAATGTTGGTATTTTGTTGCCAAATTCCAGCGCTGCAGTTTTGTTATTCTTGGCTTTAGAACTTAGAAATAGAGTACCAGTTATATTGAATTTTTCAGCTGGTGTTAAAAATATATTATCTGCTTGTAAAATGGCGAAATTAAGATATGTTTTTACTTCTAGAAGATTTATAGAGAAAGGTAAATTAGAGCAGATAGTAGAATCAATAGAGTTATCTGGTGTGAAAGTCATAATAATGGAAGACGAATTAACTAAAATAACAGTTGTTGATAAGTTGCTTGGTTTTTGTTATAATCTTTCACCAAAGTTTTATTATAAAAAGTTAAACAAAGGAAAATTAGATTATAAAAATCCAGCTGTTATTTTATTTACATCTGGTTCAGAGGGCTCCCCAAAAGGAGTTGTTCTAAGTCATAAGAATTTAAATGCCAATAGAATACAGCTTTCTACTTCAATTTTGTTTAAATCGACAGATAAAGTTTTTGTAGCTTTACCTTTATTCCATAGTTTTGGTTTAGGTGCTACCCTAATAAGTTTAGCTAGTGGATCTAGAGTGTTTTTATATCCATCCCCATTGCATTACAGAATAATACCGGAGTTAATATATAGAACTAATTCAACAATAATGTTTGGTACAAATACTTTTCTTGAAAGGTATGCTAAGTACGCAAATCCTTATGATTTTTATAGTTTGAAGTTTATAGCTATAGGTGGTGAAAAGCTTACAGAGTCTAATCGTTCAATTTGGATGACTCGTTTTGGAGTTAGAATTTTTGAAGGCTATGGAGCTACGGAAACATCTCCTATAATTTCGTTCAATAGTCCTATGAAAAATAAAGACTGGTCTGTTGGACGTGCGGTACCAGGTTTAAAATGTGAAATAGAACCAGTTGAAGATATAGAAAATGGCGGAAAATTAATTGTCAGTGGTGATAATGTAATGTTAGGCTACCTAAAAGAGGACAATCCTGGTATTATAGTTCCACCTGAAAATGGTAAGTATGATACTGGTGATATTGTTGAGATAGATGATGATGGTTATATAACTATAATAGGTAGGGCTAAAAGATTTGCCAAGATTGCTGGAGAGATGGTTTCTATGGCAATGGTTGAAAGTGAAGTTAATAAAGTATGGATAGGTTCTACAAATGCTATAGTAACTGAAAGCGATGATAAAAAAGGCGAGAAATTAGTTATAATAACTGATAGAAAGAATGCGAAGATTAGTGAGATTATACAATTCTTTAAACGTGAAGGTCATGCTGAAATATCTATTCCAAAAAGTGTTAAGTATATGGAAGATATTCCACTTCTCGGTACTGGAAAAATTAACTATGTTGAATTGGAAAAATTGATAAAATGTGCTTGATAAGCTCAATATTTTAATATATTGTAATTATTTGTAGTGGTTTTAAACTAACGATATTAGTATTTATCTTACACAAATGTTATGGAAAAAGCTATAGTATTTCCTGGTCAAGGTAGTCAAGTTGTAGGTATGGCAAAAGATTTTTATGATAATTTTAAAGTTTCGCGAGACGTTTTTCAAGAGGTAGACGAAGCACTGAATAAAAAATTATCAAACATTATTTTTGATGGCTCTATTGAAGAACTTACTATAACAAATAACGCACAACCTGCTATAATGACAGCATGTATAGCTATTTTAAGAGCGTTAGAACAAGAATTAGGATTTAGTATAAACAAGTTATGCAATTTTACAGCAGGTCATTCCCTTGGTGAATATACAGCTTTATGTGCTGCTAATTGTATTAAACTGGATGAAGTAGCTAAATTACTTAAAATTAGAGGAGATGCTTTTATAGAAGCTAGTAAACAAAATCCAGGAGGTATGGCGGTTATAGGTGCACCAGTAGAGATGGTTGAAAATATAATAAAAGAATCTGTTCTTAAGGATGAAGTTTTAGAAGTAACAAATGATAATACAAACGAACAAGTTGTTATTAGTGGACATATAAATTCTGTGGATAATGCTTTAGAGATTGCTAAGAAATATGACGTAAGAAAAGTAAAAAAATTAGCTGTGAGTGGTGCATTTCATTCAAAGTTAATGGAACCAGCTGTTAATATTATGAAGGATACTTTAAAATATACAAATATAAACAAACCGGAAATTTCGGTATTTTCTAATTATACTTCAGAAATAGAAAATAGGGATAATATAAAAGAAAATCTTGTAAAACAAATAGTTAATAAAGTTAGGTGGCGTGAAACTATATTAAATATGGAGAAATTTGGTGTTAAACAGTATATAGAAATTGGTACTGGTAGAACTTTGAGTAATATGATTAATAAAATTTGTATGAATGTAGATGTTGTGCCTATAAATAGTATTGATAGTATGAAGGAATTTATTAAGTTTTTATATTAAATTTATTAGTAATATTTTCAGATTTTTGTAAAATAGTAAAGTTGAAATTTTTCTAACATATTATATTATTTTTTCTATAAAAAGACAAAGCTAAAAATGTTTAAAAGGTTTTTAAATGGCTTTATTACTGTGTTTCCATTTTTTTATAAAGAAAATAACGACATAAAACATTATCCGGATGATATATTTGTCAATGATTGGAAAATTATAGGTAATTTAATTGCTGTAAATGTTAGAAATAAAATTAAAGAGGTAGAAAAAAATGATAAGTAATAATTTAAATAACGAAAATAAAAAAGATTCAATATTACCACCACCAGAGATATTAGCTAGATATGAGGAGCTTGGCATAGGAGAAGATTTAATAAATCTTATAGAAAAAGAACAAGAACACAGGCATCTTCTACAAAAGAAATACTTTAGAGTGTATCGATGCGGTCAAGTATTTAGTTTTATATTGTCCATGTTGTTTGTTTATGAGTTATTTAAACTTATAAGAATGGACTATGTAAAAGAAGCATATATTATATTTGCTTTATTTGCTGCTCTTATAATAATAGTTACTATGATTTTGAGATCCGAAAAGAGAAACGTACAAAAAAGAAGAGCTGCAACAGCACAAATTAGAATCCACAGACAACAAACAACTAGAAGAAAAGTAACATCAAAAAGATAAATATATTATGTTTATATTTAATAAAGATAGTACAAAAAACTATCTTTATTTGTTTTTTATTGGGCTTGTTTCATCTTTAGCGTTTGCACCTACTTATCTATTTTTTATATTTTTCTTTAGTTTTGATTATCTTTTAGAAAGAGTGTATTCTTGTGATTCAAAGAAGTGTGATACATCATTTAAATTTGGATTGGTTTTTGGTTTTGGATATTTTATTGGGAATTGTTATTGGTATTGTAGTTCTTTACTTATAGAACCAAAAATACATGCTTGGTTGATTCCGTTTGCTATTACTATAATACCTGGTTATTTAGCTCTATACATTGGAGTTACAGTATTTTATACGAAATATATAATCAAATATACTAAAAATAGATTTTTAATATCAGTTTTATTCTCAATTTTTTGGACTGTTTTTGAGTATTTGAGAGGTATTTTATTTAGTGGTTTTCCATGGAATATAATTGGTTATAGCTTAGGTTTTTCTCCACTAGCTATGCAAACAGTTTCTATATTTGGGATTTATATATTTGGTTTTTTTGTTTTATTGATATATACTTCCTATTGGGTTTTAAAAGATGATTCCTATAGTTTATATTCTTTATTTTATTTGATAATAATTATTACAGCTATTTTATTTGGTTATGTTAGATTATCAAAAATAGATAATGATAAATTATCAACATTTAAAATACGTCTAGTACAGCCAAATATACAACAGGAAATAAAAAGTAATAAAGACAAACGAGAAGAAATATTGGAAAAGTTATTGAATTTAAGTTTGAAGAATTCTGATAATATTGATTATATAGTATGGCCAGAAACAGCTATTCCATACGGTATTTTTATTAATGAAAACGAACTTGGTTTAAAAAGTTTAGATATGAATTTTCCGAAAGATAAAGTACTAATTGGTGGTGCTATTAGAATTGATAAAAATGATAAAAAAATATTTAATTCTATGATTTTTGTCAAAAATAATAAAATAATTGAATACTATGATAAGAATCATTTAGTGCCTTTTGGAGAGTATATACCATTTAGGAAAATTTTGCCAAAATTTATAAATTCAATAGCTAGCGATATAGATATTTCTAAATCTACAGAAAAACAAAAGATGATATATATAGATGAAAATTTATATAATGTATCACCAATAATATGTTATGAATCCATTTTTACAGATCTTATTAATAAGAAGACAAAACTTATTATTAATGTTACAAATGACGCTTGGTTTGGTAAAACTAGTGGCTCTTATCAACATTTTGAAGCATTAAAATTCCGTGCCCTGGAAAATAATACATCTGTTGTTAGAGTTGCAAATTCTGGAATTACAGGTGTTATTGATAGATTTGGTAGGGCAATAATTAAAACAAAATTAAATGTGACTACAGTTTTGGATATTGCATTGCCGGAATACTAATCTTAATAAGTAACTACTATTGCTAAAATTAATTTAATTCAATATTATTTTATATATTTATTGATATTTGAATTAAATGTCAGAAAAAGAGGGGAGAACAAGATATTCAGAAGTAGTAAAAGCAGTTTATGAAGATGGTAAATATTTTGATGATGCTATGGATTGGTATTGTTTAAAATATTTGAGCGCCGTATCAGAAAGAACATTCTTTATAGTATTGTCTATCATGAGTTTTATAATAGTTGCTTTGTTATACTTTACTATTGAGAATATTATGCCTCTGACAGAAGAATTCCCTGTTTTGATAACACAAAAAGATTCTGCAAATTATTATACAACAATAGAAGCTG
>CASFUN010000030.1 GCA_949298005.1 uncultured Alphaproteobacteria bacterium
CAAAAAACAAAAAGGCAAAACTCTTTTCATAGATGCTCGAAAAATGGGTTATATGGAAGATAGAAAACACAGAAACTTGTCTGATGATGATATCAAAAAACTTGCAGATACTTTTACAGCTTTCCATGAAGGAAAGTTGGAAAACAAAAAAGGTTTTTTTATGGTAGTAACAACAGAAGATATCAAAAAACAAGACTATATTCTAACACCTGGCCGCTATGTTGGGATAGAAGAGCAAGAAGATGATGGCGAACCGTTTCAAGATAAAATGAAACGATTGACATCAGAATTTTCTGAAATGTTTGCACAATCAAATACCTTACAGGATTAAATCAAAAAGAACATTGCAAGCGTAGGCTTTGAGATGGTGTAAATGAATATACTTTAATTACGCAATATATTATAAGTATTCTAAAACAGTTACAAATTGGCAATAAGAGAAAAATTGCTCTAATTGTGTTAGAAAAATTTTTAAAACATCTAAACGGAGAACAAACAGAAGAACAAACAGATTTTCCTATTAAAGATGAATTAAAAGTTAAAGTTAATACCACAAAAGAAATAAAACAAAATAATGCTCGTTCAATAATACAAAAATATAATCTTATAGAAAATCAAGCCGAATTAATAAAGAATTTAATAGGATAGTGTGTGTCTAAATGAACCCGGATATAGCAAATATGGTTATGAATATGGGAGAAGCCCCACAATGTTTTGATTGGAGCAATTTCCGGACTGCACAATTAACAATACAGCTTTAGTTTCAGATATAATCAATATTTATGAACAAGAAGCTTTATTTTTGGGTGGTTACAATATAAATTTCTCTTATTCTGTAAATTACTTCAGTCAATTAATTATTTACCTGAAAACAATTGTTAAACAATACAATAAAGCAACATTGCTTATATATAGCAATAATTTACTTGAAAAAAGAAGATGCAGTCATAATATATAATAAATTATATGAGCAAGTAATGGAAGATACTTAAATCATATTTTTTAAAACATTTATATACAACTGAAGACAGATATTTTATGAAATCTTTTGCAGGTGGTAATTTCCTTAAAAAAATATTTCCGGATTTTGAACCAATTTTTCCGGAAGCAATAAAAAAATATTCTGACTTTAAACATATATACAAACAGATGAAATGTTTAAAAGGAACTACGTAAACAAAAAGAATATTGCTTGTCAAAAATGTAATTTTAAATACCAATTTGATTTTGTAATAAGTAATATTAAAAGTTTTTTTGCTCAAACTGAAAGATGTTTAAAAAAACAAAAATGTAAGGAGGGCGGAGATGATCTCTAAGGAGTGGAAAGAATATACTGTACAAGAGTTAATAGATATGAAAATGTTGGAAGAACCACTTGACGGTAACCATGGAAATTTACATCCAAAAATTAGTGATTATGTTACATCGGGTGTCCTTTTATTATTGCTAATAATTTAGAACACAACTCTATAAATTATGATAGTTGTGTTTTTATCTCAGAAACACAAGCTAATATCCTAAAAAAAGGAATTGCACGACCTGGTGATGTTTTAATTACTCATAAAGCAACAATTGGTAGAACTGCAATGGTTCCAGACGTATATGAGAGAATAATTTTAACCCCTCAAGTTACCTATTATCATGTAAAAAAAGGGATTTATAATAAATATCTAAAATATTATTTTGATACGCCAAAATTCCAACAAATCTTTAATAATTGGGCGGGCGCAGGAAGTACAAGAGCATATTTAGGAATTACTGAACAACATAAATTACCAATATTATTGCCTCCACTAACAACCCAAGAAAAGATAGTGCGGGTGTTGTCGAGTTTGGATGATAAGATTGAGTTGAATAATAGGATTAATCAAAATTTAGAACAGCAAGCCCAAGCAATTTTTGATAAATATATCAAAATACCTTGTAATTATTTAAAAACTGGAACAATTGGAGATTATTGCAATGTTAAATCAGGATTTGCATTTAAAAGTAGTTGGTGGAAAGATAGTGGAGTTAAAGTTATAAAAATTAAAACTATTGATAATGAAAGTATCAATTTTACAGAATGTTAATTTGTTGATAAAGAGAAAATTAGTATAGCAGAAGATTTTATTGTACAAGGTGGGGATTTATTAATTGCAATGACAGGTACTATCGGGAAATTTGCAATAGTACCCAAAATAGATGAAGTTTTATTAGTAAATCAACAAGTTGGCAAATTTTTTCTAGGTACTCACCCTATAAAAAAACTTCCATTTTTATATTGTACTCTAAAACAACAGGATATAATAAATGACATCATAAATAAAGGTCAAGGGAGTGTACAACCAAATATAAGTAGCATAGATATTCTTGATACATCTTGTTATATTTTAGAAAATACAGAACTTGAAAAATTTAATCTTACATGTGAACCAATATTTGAAAAAATCATTACAAATAAATATGAAAACGAAAAACTAAAACAATTACGAGACATACTTTTACCAAAACTCATGTCCGGTGAAATTGATGTCGATAAGGTGGGAGTGTAATATGTCAAGAATAAATATATTTGAATTACTAAAAGAAAAATATAATGTTTCAAATGAAATGAACAAAATTGTTAAACTGTTTAATAGTAAGTTATTTCGCTACACGATCACGATTGGAAATTACACGGGGAATAATTATCAATATTATACTCCGGAAGAATTATTTGAACTAAAACTTTTTAAAAACTGGAAACAACGAGGTACTTGTTTAAATTGTGGAGAAATGAAAAATACTATAGGGATTCCAGAGTTTTTTACCTTCTACACTCCTATTGAAGATATATTAAATACTCTTGAATATTATAAAAATATTTCTTATCTATTGGTAGAAAAACTAAATATTTTTGATCGCTCTGGATATATAGTTTCAGGTGATTTTAACATTCTGTCAGAAAATATACAAATATTACTCAATCACTTAAACTATAAGGATAAAATTTTTGAATATGAAGAAAAAGTAATTCTTATTCCTAAAAATCCAGCAGCTACATCAGTTGCTGAAATCTCTGATGAAGAAACCGCGATAGATATTCTGATTTACAATCACCACACATTAAAAGGAGATTTAGAAGCAAAAAGAAAAATATTATATTCTTTTGCTAAGGATATGAACCATTGTTATCAAAACCTATTGATAGCTTTAGAGATTATTTTGTTAAAGCCAATAATATGCTTAATAATTTGGATATCAGACATAATAATAAAGATGATAAAAATAAAAATAATTTAGTAATCAGTCTTAAAAATGATGAATTAGAAAAGTGGTATGATGAACTTTATCAATTACTTTTATTTTGTATTCTGATTAAGGATAATACAGAAAGAAAAAATAATATTGAAAAATTTTTGAAAAATCTAAAATAAGGAGTATATATGACAATTACATTCACAGAAGCGAGTTATGAAAATTCTATAATAGAACTTTTTCAAGGTATGGGGTACAAGTACATCTATGGTTCTGATGTTAAAAGAGATTATACAAGCCCTTTGCATGAGGAGGTTCTTGTCGATTATTTGCATCGTATTAACCCCAGATTATGCGATGATGCTATAAAAGATGCTATTTACAAACTCAAAAAACTTTGAAACAGGCGGGCTTG
>CASFUN010000031.1 GCA_949298005.1 uncultured Alphaproteobacteria bacterium
AAATACTTTAAAAGTAAAAAATACTAATTACAGTTTTAGTATAAAAATCAGTATTATTATTTAAATAAATACTTTAAAAGTAATTATTTAAATTATCTTTTCACAGATTACTTCTGTAAAATAATTATCAAGATTATCTATGTATTTTATGTCATAAGTTGAATTTTTATGAATAAATCTCATATTATTATTGATATTATTAAATTTTCTAACAATTATGGTATGAGTAGCTTTTATCTCTAATATATTGAAGGTTGTATTGGATGTATTTGAAATTACTTCTATACTACCACATATGTCTTTTATTTTCTTCCATTCTGAAAGGAGAAACCACATACTCCATCAGATATTTTTACCAATTCTTGTAATTCGAGTTTTTTATTTAAGCGATTTATTATAGTACTTTTTTTCATGATATATTATAACCTTTTGGTTTTATATTGTTTATAAATATTATAGGAAGCTTTTGGAATTGGTGAGTACCCTAATTTATCTTCAAATATTTTCGCAGTATGAAATAAAATTCCTTGTTTTATATCTTCACTTATGTTTTCTTCATAAGCGGTATATATTATGTCAATTATATAAAAATTGCTTGGTTTGTTTTTAAATATTATTTTGTCACTTACTGTATCTAATTTATAATAATCTGAATTAATATTTTTTTCTTCATTATTATTCGTTATTACTTTAACATTTTCTATATTTAGAATAGGTCCATAGATTAATCTTGTGCTATTTTCTATCTCATTATAGAATGAATATTGGTATTTCTTTTTTAAATACTTTTGCCAATACTAAGCTCACATTGTTTTATAGCTGTTTTAAATATCCTTAAAATTAAATCTTCTTCATCATCATAATCTACCTTGAGGAATAATTTGATATCATATAGGTTTATTGGCAAATTATCACCCTCTTCTAAAATTTTTATTATTGCCATACTACTTGAATTTTGTTAATAAATGGATTACTTTATCTGTAAATATAAATTTTATAATTATTTGAGGAAGTTCAAAAATTTCTGCTTTTTATTCATCATATTTTTAACTAATAAAGCATTAGCTTATTTAATTCCAGAAAGTGAGATAAGAGAAATTGAAACTATTGATCATGAAGTCTGCCTTTCAAAAGGACTAGAAATTACTGATAATTATAGTAGGAAAATGTATTGGTTGTGTAGACTAAATCTAATAAATGAAAGAATAAAAAAAATTGATAAAGGTAATGGTAAAAACAAGTTTTATATTACAGAATTAAAAAGAATAAGAAACGTAATAGAAAATTATATGCAAAAAATACAAAATGATTTAGATTATGGAAATAAAGAAAACAAAGAGTACAGTAAAATTACTCTAAGGAAAAAAGATGCTTATTATTATAATCTCCTTCATTTTGGAGATATAGATTATAGTACAACGCAAGTAAATACCGAATCTGAAATTAAAGAAATTATTGAAGTTAGAAATATTATAACTAAAAAAAAGGAAAAAAATAAATTACGGTCAGATTTAAAGAAATTTCCTGAATGTATAGTCTATGATGTTGGTAGTAAGGAATTTAATAAATGTTTAGAAATCAAAAATAATATTGAACAATGTAAATTAATGGCTGAAGATAAAATAAGGAAAAAAAATATAGAAGATAGATTTTATTGTAAAGAAAAATCAATTGAAAAATATCCAGATCATTTAGCATTATATAACAGCGAATATGAAGAACTAAGAAATATGAAACGTGATGAATTTGTAATTGATAGAAAAAAAGATGAGACTATACGGCGTAGATTATTAGAATTAAATAACTTGATGTCTGGACCTAGATTATCTGCCACACAACTGATTGATTTAAGAAAATACGAAGAAAAAAAATGCTTAATGGACAAACAGCTTGAAAACAGTATGTCAAAAGTTTTAATGATTGGAGAATGTGAAAATATTATATTATCTAATAAAAAAATCGATAGTAAGTAGTATGAGAATAATATTCATGGGAACACCAGAATTTGCAATTCCAACTTTTAACGAATTGATTAATAGTAATCATGAAATTATAGCTGTCTACACCAGACAACCAAAACAGTGTGATAGAGGCAAAAAAGTTAAAAATACTCTAATACATAATTTAGCAATTAAAAATAATATACCAGTTTTTACACCAAAAACGTTCAAAAATGGTAAAAATTTAGATGATTTAATATTATTAAAACCAGATCTGATTGTTGTAGTATCTTATGGGCTTATTTTAACAAAGGAACTTTTAGAAATACCAAAATATGGATGTATAAATATCCACCCTTCTCTATTGCCCAGATGGCGTGGTTGCGCGCCGCTGGAAAGATGTCTAATGTCTGACGATACGGAAACTGGTGTTTGCATAATGAAAGTTGACGAATGTTTAGATAGCGGCGATATAATATCGACATATAAAACTAAAATAATCAACGAAACCGATATAGTCTCGCTAAAAGATGAGTTATCAAATATTGGAGCAAAAATGTTACTAGATGCTGTTAATGAAATTGAAAAAAATAATGGTAGCATAGAAACAAAAAAACAACCAGAAAGTGGCGTAACAATAGCTGATAAAATTACAAATGATGATGCTATAATAGATTGGGAAAATGATAACGTTGTGAAAATTCACAAAAAAATTATGGCTCTCAATGATTCTGTTGGTATACATATATTACATAATGGTAATGTTATAAAACTTGTTAAAAGTGATTATATAACTGACAATAATTTGTACTATGCGCTAGGAACGATAGTTGATAAAAATTTTTCTATAGCTTGTAAAGGTGGAATTTTAAAACCACTAATTATGCAAAAAGAGGGCAAAAAACCAATAAATGTTAAAGATTTTGTCAATGGTTATAGGTTTAATATTGGAGATTGTGTAAAGAACAAGCTGTTATAGTTTATAGTCACATTATTGACAAAAATAATTGGTTTATTTTTTTTCAAAAACTAATTAAAATAAGGATTAAAATAAGGTTTTTTATATGGAAACAATAAAATTAAATAATGGTGTTGAAATGCCAATATTAGGCTACGGAGTTTACCAAATAGCGCCCAGTGAATGTGAACGATGTGTAAAAGATGCAATAGATATTGGTTACAGATTAATTGATACAGCTCAGGCTTATCATAATGAGGAAGAAGTTGGAAATGCAATAAAAAAGGTTGGAATAAATAGAAATGAACTTTTTCTTGTAACAAAAGTTTGGATTTCTAATACAGGATAAGAAGAAGTAGCAAAATCAATTGATGAGTCATTAAAAAAATTAAGGATTAACTATATAGATTTATTATTTATTTATCAACCATTTGGAGATTATTATGGGACATATAGTGCCATGGAACAAGCTTATAAAGTAGGAAAAACAAGAGCAATTGGTGTAAGTAATTTTTACCCTGACATATTTATTGACTTATCTAATTTTATAGAAATCCAGCCTGTTATTAATCAAATTGAAACTCATGTTTTTCAACAGCAAAAAGAAGCTTGTAAGATTATGGAAAAATATGTACACAAATTATGTCTTGGGAACCATTTGCAGAAGGCAGAAATAATATGTTTACAAACGAGACTCTCGTTTCAATTGGTAAGAAATATAATAAATCTTCTGCTCAAGTTGCGTTAAGATTTTTAATACAGGAAAGAATAGTTGTAATACCTAAATCAGTAAAAAAATAGTGTATGGAAGAAAATATGAATGTATTTGACTTCAAACTAACAGAAGATGACTTAAGACAAATAAGATTGCTTGATACAGGACATAGTCTTTTCTTCTCGCATTACGACCCTTCAACTGTTGAAATGTTAATAAGTTATGCAAAATGATAAAATTAAATAAAAAATTATAAAAAATAACCAATCAAAAAATGAAGGAGACCTAATGGATAATAAAAAAATATTAATAGTATATTTTTCCTGGGGTAGAAATACAAAATTTATTGCTGAAAAAATCCATGCAAAAATTGGTGGAGATATATTTCGTATAGGAACGGTAATATCATTATGAAACAGCATGTGGTATTGCAAAAGAACAACATGATAAAGGAATTAAACCAGAGATTAAATCTAATATTAATATCTCTAGTTATGATGTTATACTTATTGGAACACCAGTATGGTAGTATGAAATGGTACCAGCTGTTAAAACTTTCATAAGTAAAAATAATTTTGAAGGTAAAACAATTGTACTCTTTATAACCCATGGTGGTGGAGGTAAATATACAATTGTCGAGGATATAAGAAAAATGGTTAAAGGCGCAAAAGTACTGGATCCATTCGTAATTTATGAAAACGGAGATGTTAATACTCAAAAAGATATTGATAAGTGGCTAGAACAACTTAAATAAAGTTTTTTATATTAGATGGTCAATAATTCTGTTCACTAATTTTTCTAGCCTCATCATCAGCTATCAATGCTTCTATTATTTCATCTAAATCGCCTTCCTTAGTGATTTGATCTATTTTGTATAGTGTTAAATTGATTCTATGGTCGGTTACCCTATTCTGTGGATAATTATATGTTCTAATTTTTTCAGACCTATCACCACTTCCAACTTGTTCTTTTCTATTAGCCGCTCTTTCATAATCTCTTTTTGTTCTTTCCATCTCATATAATTTAGCTCGCAATATTTTCATTGCTTTTTCTTTGTTTTGATGTTGAGATTTTTCATCTTGTTGTCTAACCGTTATACCAGTTGGTAAATGAGCTATCCTAACAGCACTATCTGTAGTATTTACGCATTGTCCACCTGGTCCACCTGCCCTACAAACACTGATTTCTAGGTCTTTATCTTCTATTTTTATATCAACATCTTCAACCTCTGGTAATACTGCTACAGTAGCTGCAGATGTGTGCACCCTACCCTTTGATTCTGTTTCTGGAACTCTTTGTACCCTATGTACTCCAGATTCAAATTTTAATTGTCTAAAAACATTTTTACCTTTTATAGATATAGTTGCTTCTTTTATCCCGCCTAAATCATTATTGGATATATCCATAATTTCAAATTTCCAATGTTTATTTTCTGCATATTTTTGATACATTTTAAATAAATCTGCTCCAAACAATGCCGCTTCATCACCGCCGGTACCTGCCCTTATTTCTAATATGGCATTTTTTTCATCTGCTTCGTCTCTAGGTAGAAATAAGATTTCTAATTCTTTTTTTATTATTGGTAATTTTTTATTACATTCAAAAATTTCATCTTCAGCTATTTTTCTAAATTCTATATCAGAATTTACATCACTTATTATTTCATTGGCTTCATTAAGATTTTTCAAAACTACAAAATATTCATCTATTTTTTTTGCTATAGGTTCTAAATTAGAATATTCTTTTGAAAATTTTGCAAAATCATTTCCTAATTTTTCCGGATTTAGCAACTTTTTCCCAAGAACATCATATTTTAATCTAATATCGTTTAATTTATCTTCAAAACTCATTATATAAAACCTAAAATAACATAGAATTATTAAATACGCATAAAATTTCGTCAGTGATTCTCATAGAAAATTGCATATGAACCCCTGTCACAACAACATAAGATCCATCGAATATATATTTAACGTTGGTTTCTTTACCATTTATATCTACAACATATATAGCTGGTAAATTAATTTTATCAGAAAATTCAAAATAGGTATTTATACTATCATCAAAAGCTTTAAGAAGTTTTATTTTTTTAATTTTATTATTCGTCGTCATTGAATAATCAAAATTTAAAATGGTACCTTTTTTAAAATTATTTAATGTACTATCCAACTCTTTTTGAGATTTATCTCCTAAGTTTTTAAAATCAGAATATTTTAGTCCATTTGCATTTGGTAACTTAATATTATCATCTGGATAAAAAAATCTTACAGAATATATTAATTCTTCATCTCCTTTACCTTCATAACTATCTGATTTTAATTGAAACATATATGTTCTTTTAGAAGTTATTATTGTCATGTTAGTATTAGCATTTATTTGTGTTGGTCTTATAAAAATTCTTTTACCGACTGGAGTTATTTTCCATGGAAACGATTCTCCTAAGGATATTATTTTTATTTCTTCATCTTCTTCAATTTCTATGAAAGATTGGAAACCATAATGAAATGTTAGTTCTATAACTTCATTAGGATTAAAAACTATAGTTTTAATTCTAGAATCTATTGTTGTAGGTATTTCTGATGCTTTAGCTAACAGCTTATAGTTATCTAAACAACATAAACATAGATAAAACAATAAAAACTTTTTTTTTATATTCTTCATAATTTACATATTCATATCATCACCAATACTATAACTAACAACTTGAAATCCAAGTGGATTTAAAAACCTTTCCTCTTGAGTCATTTTCATATCAGAAAACTTAAATTGTATATTAGCTATACGATGTTTTTCTTTAGGATAAATTCTATTAGGTGCTGTATTATAAATTACAAATCTTATACTAGCTATATTAGGTGTAAGATATACTATTGATTTTACTTTTATAGTTAATTTGCCATTACTTTTTAATGTATTTACAATACTTTCTTCATTTCTTATGCTATATTTGTCATATAATTGTCTATAAACTTGATTTGATGTGAACAGAGCTAACTTTTTTCTATCTTCATTATATGTAACATAGTTATATCCTTCTCCAACTTCAAGAAATGAATATAAATAGAAATTTTTTATAGCTTCATTAGCAGTTAATTCAGATTGGTTCAAATTCTTAACAACATTTAATACGCCAGTTTTCTCTTCAAATTCTATAACATAAGGTTCAAATGACTTAGATTCTGTAAACTTTTTAACAAAAATAACAGCTATAACAACTGTTACCATAGCCAGAATACAAAAAAATGATAAAACCTTTTTTTGTAAAAGAATCAATTGATACTTATTGGAGTACCAACTTCTTAATTTTAAGGTTTCTTTTTTTTGAGCCATCTAAAAAACAAATATTTTGTTATATTATGATATAATTTATTTGTTTTTCAAATATAATTTATTTGACAAGATAAAAAATAAATCTTAGGCTATTTACCTAGCAATAAAAAGAAAAAATACATGAAATTTCCAGAATGGCCACTATATTCTACCATAAACAGGAGTGTATTAGGTTTAGAAAGGATACAAAAACTATTAGATATACTTGGTAATCCAGAAAAAAAATTACCACCTGTTTTTCATATTGCTGGTACTAATGGAAAAGGTTCAACATCATCATTTATAAAATACATACTTGAAGATGCTGGATATAAAGTACATAGATACACATCACCACATTTAGTAGAATTTAACGAAAGAATTGAAATATCAAGTAGGAAAATTAGTGATAAATATTATGAAGAATTAGCTAGAGAATGTAAGTTTGTAGTTGAAAAGCACAATTTAGATGTAAGTTATTTTGAAATAATAACAGTTACAGCTTTTATGGCTTTTTCTAAAAATGATGCTGATGCTGTAATACTTGAAGTTGGAATGGGTGGTAGACTAGATGCAACTAACGTCATAAATAATCCACTAGTCTCAATAATTACGCCGATTTCTTTAGATCATATGGAAACATTAGGTGATACTGTAGAAAAAATAGCTATGGAAAAATTTGGAATAGTTAAAGAAAATCATAATGTTGTAATATCAAAACAAACAAAAAATGTTGAGAATTTACTATATAAAAATTCAAAAAAGCTAAATTGTCCAATTTTTGTTCATAATAAAGACTGGATTTATACAAAAATTTTAGATAACCAATGTATTTTTGAAGGTTTTTCAAAAAAAATAACAACACCATTACCAAATTTAGAAGGAGAGCATCAAATAATTAATGCAGGCACAGCTATAGCATCACTTATGTGTCAAAATGTATTAAAAATAAATGATATTAATATTTATAATGGTATAAAAAATACACAATGGCCAGCCAGATTGCAAAATTTAACAAAGACAAAATATAAAAAATTACTTAATAGTAATGATGAATTTTATATAGATGGTTCACATAATGAAGATGGAGCAAGAGTTTTAAAAAATTGGTTAGAAGAAAAAAATAAAAAAGACAAAAGATATAATATACTTATAATATGCATGTTAAATAGAAAAGATGTAAAAACATTTGCTAAAATCATAGAACCAATATTTGATAATATTATTATTGTGTCAAATAAAAATGAAAAATATATTCCATCTGATGAATTTGAGAAAATATTTAATAATCTAGGAAAAAATATTTTGGCGAAATGTCAAAATATTTCTGAAGCGTTCAATATAATTAAGACGTTAGAACCACAAAAAACTAAACGTATTGTTGCTTGTGGTTCTTTGTATTTTTGCGGAGAAATACTTAGTTATTAAAAACCAGAATAGCTTTTAGTTAAATCTGTCTTGTCCATAGCTTTTTGTGTTATTTTAGCTACATGGCTATCTTGGTTTATTACTGGTTTTATTTCAGTATCATCTTTTGTCACTAATTGTGGTCTATGTATACCTAAATTTTGCATTATCATCTTATTTTTTTCTAGTTTTGCTATTTCATGTTCACGACTTTTTGGATCAATTATTTCTAAAACTTCACAACTTTTTTCCTCTTGTTGAAAGTATAGATCTACTGATTTTTGATCATATAAAGAAACTATTAGAGTTTTCCCGTGTTCATCTTTTACTCTAGCTGGCTTACTTTTAATTTCTTTAGTCATTTTGTTTTTTAGTTCTTCAATAGATTTTCTATTATTTTGCAACATTCTTCTTCTAATAAATGAGGTATTTTCTTTTTTCAATGTTTTATAAACATTATATCCATTACATAAATTATCAATTAATGCTTCTTTTACAAAAGGTTCAAGATCATTTCTTTCACTAATATTCTTCATAGTTAATTTGACTATATCAGTTATATTAAACCCATAGTTTTTAACCTTATCACAAAACTAACGTATAAAATCACTATTAGTACCACTTGACACCATCGTATATAAAAGACTAGAAATATTTTCTTTATTTAGTTCCTTTTTTGATCTTTTAAAAAATTCTTCACAAATAATTTTATTTTTCTCAAAGAGAAAATTACCACTATCTATTTTATCAACTTCTTGAATTAATTGCTCAGCATTTAGACTTTTTAAACTTCCTTCATATTGTTTAGCTAAACTTTGTCGTATAGGAGTACCATCTATACTAGCTCCTATTGTATTACTATAACATTCCATAAATATTTTTGGATTTAATTTATATAACACATCTATAGTTTCATTAAAACTTGTTAAAAAAGAACCACCATCAAGTCTACGATTAATAATAGTTTCTTTAAAAGAATTTAAATATGAATCTATTAGTTGTTTTTGTGCTTCAGGTTGTGAAAAAATTACTTGAAGTTTTTTTGACTCATTTAATTCAGTTAAAATATTAGATTTCGCATAAAAATCTATAACTTCTTTACTATCTGTGGATCTACTATTAAGTTAAGTTGTACTAAATTACGGTATATTTTTTGAAATACTATCAGAACAAATAAAAAAATCACTCAGTTCTTCTATACAATTTATAAGTGGTCTCATAGGATTTAGCATAGAACAAATCTGCATATTTAATTTATTTCCACTATTCAACATATCGTAAATTATAGATGTATATTCATCTACTATTGCACACAATTGATTCTCTTTTTTTGCCAAAATTAATGTATCACTTAATCTTGCAACGCATTCATTATACATGTCTTTACTATTTATGTCTCTACATAATATCACTGTTGATAGAACACGAGATTGTAAAGGAAGTTTTTCACATTATTCATTATTAAAAAAAGATTTATATTCCATCTTTATATTTATCTCTTATTACAGAAAAAGCTAACCCTTTATATGTACTATTTACTTTTTCTAGTAGCGCTAATTCGTTTATTAATTTATAAATATTGGAGCTATCAGGATTATTTCCAATTTCTTTAGATATTGCCGAGGCAACCATCACTGGAATGGAACCAGTTGCACCAACTAGTGCTTTATTATTAATAACAAGACGTTTATCTTCATCTAAACTTGCACTTAATTTTTCTGCATAACTATTAATTAAATTTAAAACACTTTCTAAACTATAATTTTAGCTAGATATAAACTTCTGTAATGTTTTTAATTTATTAGTATCTTCAGGTGTAACAATTTCTCCTTTTAATTCTCTAGTTTTAATATTTGAACAGCAATCTATAAAATGATTATAATGTTATCTCTAATATATCTCTGCTCATCTTCACTTATAGTCCATGAATGATCAAAATCTTTCGTTATATTAAACTCATAACCATCTTCAGAAATATCTATCATTGAATAACCATTATCTCCACTATCCATTTCAAAAGCCACACAAGAACCATCACTAAATGTAGTATAGAATCTTTGTCTACCATTTACTTCTGAGATAACAACTTTTTCACCAGACTTTAATCTATTAGCGATTGCAAGATTTTTTTCTGTAATTTCTTTTGAATTTTTATTCTGATCATTCATATAATACCTTTAAATTTTTGTAAACTTATTAAAGAATATATTTAATATTTAATTATACAAGATGTTTTATTATATTTATTTAATTTTCTTGACTATATAATATTTAATTATAATATTAATTTCGTATACATAAATACATATTTCCTTTATTTATTATTAGACGTCGGCTCCAGTGGGAGCTGATGGATTTTATATTTTTTATGATTCAAGATATTATTTATCCGAAAGATAGAAACGATTTTAGAAAATGGTTATTTAATAACCATGATAAATGTCAAGGTATTTGGTTAGCATTTTTTAAAAAATCTTCACCAAAATTTAACTTATCATACCAAGAAGCCAGAGATGAAGCTTTATGTTTTGGTTGGATAGATAGCACAGTTAAAAAAATTGACGACAACTGTAGAAAACAATATTTTTCCCCAAGAAGAAGTAACAGTATTTGGTCAAAATTTAACAGAAATAAAATACAAGAACTAATAGATTGTGACCTAATGACTGAACATGGATTCAAAGTCATTGAAAAGGCTAAAAGAAATGGCAGCTATTTTTCATATATGGAAGTCGAATAATTGAGAATTCCTAGAGAATTAAAACTAATTTTTGACAATCAACCAACTATAAAAAACAAATTTGAAAATTTAAAATATGCAGACAAGAAACATATATTACATATGTTGTTTATTTTAAAAACAGAAGAGGCACGAAAAAGGAAAATTAACTACATAGTGGATTACTTAAATACTATTTGATAATGATTACAATTCAAAATAGTTATTTATTGATTTAATGATTGCGTCGGTTATTTTTATTCTATAATTATGAGATTTTAATAGTTTTTCATCATATTTATTAGATAAAAAGCCCAACTCTATTAAAACTGATGGGCAATCAGATACAGAAAGTACAGCAAATTTAGCACGTTTATGAGGTTTATAAAGCATATCTACATTAAATTTATCAAAATTATTTATTAATAATCTAGTAAACCTTTCAGAATTGGTTATCTTATTTTCTTTGTTTATATTATCTAATATATTACTTATATTGTATTGCCTCTGTTTATTATTAGTATTGTTATTTAAAAACGTATATATTGATAAACCTCTGGCATTTCTATTAGGATTTGAGTCAGAATGTATTGATATAAATAAATCTGCATTTTTTTTAATTGAAAAAATAGCTCTGTTTTTTAAAGAAATAAATCTATCATCTTCTCTGGTCATATATACCTTAAAATTTTTATTTTTTGATAATCTCTTTTTAATTTCATTTGCAAAATCAAGATTTATGTTTTTTTCTCTTGTTCTTCCAGATATACCAATAGCACCCGGGTCATTTCCTCCATGGCCAGCATCTATAACTATAATATATGTATTTTTCTCCACTTTTTTGATATTTTTTTCCTGTTTTTCAGTATTTTTTTTAGTTTCTTTGAATATTTGGTTTATAAATTCATTTAAATCTATCCCATCATTATTTTGTTTTTCTAAATCTTCTGCTAATTTTTCATCTATAATATTATGCAAGGCTATTAATTCATCTAAATTATCTGCTTTAACATTATCTAATATAATTTCATCAAGTGTTATATCACTTATTTCATTTATTAAATCATTCATAGTTTTTTCATTGTTAGATATATTTTCATTAATTTTTATTGATAAAAAGTTCCCTATATTTTCAAATTCTTGCTCATTTTTATAAATATCAACAGCTAATTGGTAACTCTTATTATTTTGATTTGGTTCTATATATAGATATCTTTTTAGAGTGTTTATTTTTGAATTTATTTCATATTCTAAAGAATCATCGTGTATTTTGTAGTTTAAGTTAAGACAATTATTATTTGGTTTTAAAATATTTTGTAATCTAACATATATCTTTTCACCGAACTGATACACAAAGTATGACGGTTTTTTGTCAAGTTCAAAAATTATCCTATAATAATCATCTCTGTCTTGGGTTTTACAATCTAAAACTGTTGCAAAACAAAAATTATTATAATTAAAAAAAAATGATATCAAAAGAAATACTATTAGATACATTAAATTGTTTTTTGATTTTCTTCAATCGTATCTTCTATTGCTTTCATTAAAGCATTTTTATCTGAATCTTTATAATCGGAATATTTAATTATTGGCATAATTTTTATAGTTATTGTACCAGGTTTTTTTATAAATTTGCCTTTAGGCCAAATATTTCCAGAATTTAAAGATATAGGTAATATGTCAAGTTTATTAACACTTGCTATACCTAATAGTCCCGGTTTATATGGATATTTATTTGTATTACTATCTACTGGAACTCTGGTACCTTGAGGAAATATAAGAAATGTTTTTCTTCCACTCTCAAAATAATTCTTTGATTTTTTTAATAAATTTTTCATTGATACTAAACCATCTTTTCTATCAACAGTCATATTTCCAACCTTATCTAAAGCTGGTCCAAATATTGGTAACATCATTATTTCTTTCTTTGAAACACAAACCGGATAGTCTGGTAAAAATGCATATAAGAAATAGCATTCCCAACTTGATTGATGTTTAGAAACTGCTAAAAAACTATCTTTAGTTATATTTTCTATTCCTAATACTTGGTAATTAACACCACAAATAACTCTTAGCATATCTATATTTTTCATTGCCCATATTTTTGATTTTCTTAAAAATTTATCCCTATCATGAAATAAATTTAGATCAACTAACATAAAACCTAAAAATATAGCATTTATAAAAAAACAAATATCGTATAAAATAGACCTTAAAAAATATATAATTATCATTTTTTCAAATCCTCTAATTCCCATCTGGCTTTAGGAACAACTGTAAGAGAATTTACTAATCCTATATTGTATCTTTCTAAAGCTGCATTAGCAATCATAATACCATTATCTGTACATAATTCAAGTGGTGGAGTGATAAGATCACAATAGTATTTTTTACATACATTAGTTATATGTTCTTTTATATATTGATTGGCACTGACACCACCGGATATAACAAAAGTTTTTATATTTTTATATTCATTTATGACATTGATTAATCTATTTTCTAATATATCAACAACTGTTTTTTGAAAAGAAGCACAAATGTCAGCTTTATCAGTATTTGTTATATTATTAATTTTGCCAACTTCAACTCTAACAGCAGTTTTTAATCCTGAAAAGGAAAAATTAAATTTATTTTCAAGAAAATCATTTTTATTTTTATGATCTATTAACGGTTTTGTAAATTTAAATCTATTTTCATCTCCATTCTTAGCTAATTTTTCTATTTTTGGCCCTCCGGGATATTCTAAACCAATAAGTTGTGCAACTTTATCAAAAGTTTCTCCTAAGGAATCATCAATTGTTTCGCCAATTTTACCATAATCACCAACACCATTAACCATAAGTATTTGGCAATGTCCTCCAGAAAGTAAAAATAAAATAAATGGAAATTTTATATTGTTTGTCAATCTGCAAGTAAGTGCATGTGCTTCAAGATGGTTTACTGCTATAAATGGTTTTTTTAATGTTGATGCAATTGTTTTTGCAAATATTGTTCCAACTACAATACCACCTATAAGTCCAGGCCCAGTTGTAGCTGATATAATATCCAATTTGTCCGCAGTAATATTAGCTCTTTCTAAAACCTTTATAAAAACTTTATCAATTACATCTAAATGATTTCTTGATGCAACTTCTGGTACAACCCCACCAAATTCTTTATGGATATCAATTTGTGAGACAACTATATGTGAAAGTACTTCCTTCTTTTCGTTTATAATTGCCATTGCGGTTTCATCACAACTTGTTTCTATACCAAGAATATTCATATTGATTATTGTTTTTGGGTAAAAAATATTATAACAAGTATTAAAGTATATAATAATATATCTTTATAGTCAGTTAAATAAGAATATTTATATAAAAAGTAAAACGATATTATAGATATAATTGTTATATAAAACATTTTTAATGTTTTTTCTATTCTTATTATTTTAAAAAATTTATTAAATAAGTAAAGATTATAGTATTGATAAATTTTTATATATTATATATCTTTCATATATAAAAGAAAATTTTATTTATGAAAGAAAAAGATAATTTAAAAATTAAAGTCAATGGGAATATTCTTGAGTTCTTAGTTGATAATAATAAAACATTACTTAATTTTTTACTAGAAAATAAAATAAACATAAAGTCAAATTGTGAAGGCAACTGCGCCTGCGGAAAATGTCATGTTAAATTTGATCAAGAACATTATGATAAAATGAATGTTTCCGATAGGGAACTAGATGTGTTAGATAGGAGTATAAATCTTACTCCAACATCAAGATTAGCATGTCAAGTAAAATTAACTAGTGATTTAGATGGTGCTATAGTTGAAGTTGTAAATTAATTACTCATAGATCTTTCATATTTTATATAACTTCTCATAAAATCGCTCAGATATTCTCCATCCATCATTTTTTCAAAATTATTAACTTCATAGCCACTTCTAAGATCTTTTATAAGTTGATACGGATGCATAAAATAACTTCTAATTTGATATCCCCAACCGTTGCTAGTTTTTTTATTATTTAATTGGTCACTTTCCTCTTGCCGTTTTTCTCTTTCTATCTCATATAAACGTGATTTCAACATTCTCATAGCTTCCTCTTTGTTTTGATGTTGTGACCTTTGAGTTTGACATTGCACAACTATTTTTGTTGGTACATGAGTAATTCTTACAGCAGAATCAGTTTTATTTACATGTTGCCCTCCAGCGCCTGACGACCTATAGGTATCTATCTTTAAGTCATTTTCATTTATATCTATCATTATTTTTTCATCAATAAGTGGATATACCCATATACTAGAAAAACTTGTTTGTCTTTTCCCATTTGCATTGTATGGTGACATTCTAACTAACCTATGTACACCACTTTCATTTTTTAACCAACCGAAAGCATTTTCCCCATTAACCTGTATAACTGCATTAGTTATACCAGCCTCTTCTCCATTTTGGATATTTAATATATTAATTTTGTAATTGTTATTAGTACACCATTTGATATACATTTGTAATAACATATTAGAAAAATCACAAGCATCAGTTCCACCAACTCCGGTATTTATTTCTAAGTAACAACTGTTTTTGTCTTCGTCTTCATCAAACATTGATTCTATTTCAAAACTATCTACTAACTTCAGTAATAGTTTTAAGTTTTCGTTTAATTCTTTTTCTAAATCAACGTCACCAGAACATATTTCAGATAATTCTTTATAAGAATTGTTACTGTTTTTATAATTGTTATATTTCTCAAGTAAATTATCTAAATATCTTTCTCTCTTAAGGATATTTTCAACTTTATCTTTGTTATTCCATAAATTTTCATCATTTGATTTAACATTAAGTTCAGTTAGCTCAAGTTTTAGCTTATCGATATCAAAGATACCCCCATATATTTTCTAGTAAAATATCTATTTGTTTTGCTAATTCTTTGTTTTCTTCTGAATACATATTGTAAGAAATTATAAACTATTTAAATAGTATTAAAATTATTTTTAAAGTCAAAATTGAAAGAGTTGATATTTGGTAAAAAAGTACTATTATACCTTTCAGTCAATCATATAAGTATAATGAAAAAATTTTGTTATTTATTATTATTTCTTTTATTGTTTTCTTGCACTGCAGTCAAAGAAAATGGGTCAATGTTTATAGATAATAAAGAAAAGGTAGAAAATTTTGATACGTATAATTTTTATAAAGAAGACTTAATTAGAAATTTTGGTGAGCCAACTTTTGAGCTTGAAGATGGTACATGGTTATATTATAATTATAAAACAAAAAATTTAAATTTTTTGAGAGAAAAAATAAATGAAGAACATATATTGTTTGTTAGATTTGATAAAAATGATAAAATAATAAGTTATGCTTATAAACATAGAGATAATTTAAAGAGTATTTTGGATATAAAAATTGATGATAAAATTGAAAACGACAATAGTATAATGGATATGTTGAAAGGAATTGAGTTTAGACCTATAAATTAGTGATTTTTAGAGAATTGAAATTTTAAACAATAAATGTAATTATTAAGCTAAATATATTATAACAATGCAAGAAGTTTTAAAAAATAAAACCATAGACAAAAATTGTGGTACTTATAGAGAATTTTTTTACAAAAAAAAAGATTTTATAACTCTCAACGAACTAACAAAATTAACAGAAATTATAAACGAAGAAACAATAAATCCAGAAGACAAAATATATAATGTTGAAACGATAGATAGATCTAAAAAAGGCGAAATTACATTTCTTTCAAATAACAAATATATTGAAGAGTTAAAAAATACTGAAGCTGAATTTTGCATAATAGACGAAAAACACAAAGATATTTTACCAAATAGAACAAAACCAATAATAGTCAAAAATCCGTACTATGTCTATACTTTGCTATTAAACTTATTATATTCAGTTCCTAATTTTATATTAGAGCCTAAAATATCAACCAAAGCCGTCATAAGTAATAGCGCAACAATAGGCAATAATGTTGAAATACAACCAGGTGTCATTATAGAAGACGGTGTCAAAATAGGCGATAATTGCAAAATATGTTCCAATACAGTAATAGGCCATAACTGTATTATAGGTGACAATTCATATATAGGCTCAAATACTACAATATTATATTCAAAAATAGGTCAAAATGTTATTATCCACAATAACACATCTATAGGCCAATGCGGTTTTGGTTTTGTATATGAAAATGGCTTTAACTACAAAATACCACAACTTGGTATAGTTGAAATTTCCGATTATGTTGAAATTGGTTCTTGTGTTACCATAGATAGAGGAGCACAAAATAATACCAAAATAGGTAAATGTACCAAAATAGACAATTTAGTACAAATAGCACACGGCGTCCAAATTGGCGATGGTTGTTTTTTTGCAGCACAGGTTGGAATAGCTGGAAGCACAACTGTCGGTAATTATGTACAAATGGGTGGTAAAGTTGGAATAGCTGGCCATATAAAAATCGGAGATATGGCACAGATAGCTGCCAGCAGTGGTGTTATGAAAGATGTCAAAAGCTGTTCTATCATTGCTGGAGCTCCAGCAATGCCAATAAAGGATTGGCATAGAACAACAATTTTATTAAAAAAACTATTAAAAAAAGAAAAGTATGAGTAATGATATAGAAATCAATGAAATATTGGAACTTATACCACATAAATATCCTTTTCTATTGATAGATAAGGTTATAGACTACAAGGAAGGCGAGTCTTGTGTTGGGATAAAAAATTTAACTTATAACGAAAGTTTTTTTCAGGGACACTTCCCTGATAATCCTGTTATGCCTGGAGTACTTGTTATTGAAGCTATGGCACAGACAGCAAGTGTCCTAGTATCTAAACAACTCCAGAAAAAAACTAGAGGAGCTTTAGACGTACTTTTTGCTAATATAACAAATGCTAAATTTAAGAGAGTTGTAAGACCAGGCGGCAAACTAGAGATGTTTGTTAAAACAATAAAAAATAAACTTAATATTTGGTTTTTTGAAAGTAGAGCGTCTGTTGACGGAAAAGTTGTTGCTGAAGCAGAATTTTCAGCTATGTTAATAAGAAAAAATAATAATGAAAAGCAAGACAGTATCTAAAAACATAATTATAAATGGTATTGGATTACATTCTGGAAAAGAAACGTCTATTGAACTTGTGCCATCATCTTGTGGTTACATTTATTTTGTTAATAAAAGTAATCCGAAAAAACAGTTGAAAGTATTATTCAGCAATGTAGTTGATACAAATCTAGGAACGACCATATCAGATGAAGAAACAAAAGTCCTTACTATAGAACATCTTATGGCAGCTCTGTGGGCCTGTGATATAAACAGTCTAGAAATTATAATGGACGGTAACGAAATTCCAATATTAGATGGCAGTTCTTTTAAATTTGTTGAAGAAATAAAAGCAATCGGTACATCTGAAATTGAAAAAAAAAAAAAATAATTAGTAATAAAAAATTAAATCATAGTAAATGACAATTATAAATATATAAAAGTATCTCCCAGCGAAAATAAAACAGTAGACATGAAATATCAGTATTAATACTGTTCAAAAGGT
>CASFUN010000032.1 GCA_949298005.1 uncultured Alphaproteobacteria bacterium
ATAATTATAATTATTATACTCTCTTATCTGTTTCAGTAGTTCATTATACAGATCTAATATATATTCAACGTCATCTATAGCATATTCTAATTGCTTTTTAGTAAGTGGTCTTCTCTTCCAATTGCTAGTTTGTATACTTTTACTTTTTTTAAAATTATCTATATTTAATATGTTATCTACTGCATCGTTATAACCTATATTTTTTTTATAACCACAAAATTCTGCCATAATTTGGGTATCTTCAAGATTTTTAATTCTAATGTTATCTATAAAATTAATAGCATCTAAATCTTGTGAACAAGAATGGATAACTTTTTTTATTTTGCTGCTTTTTAGTAAATTAAAAAATGGTTTTAAGTCTAAGTTTTGTGCTAAAACATCTATAATATCTTTTATATTTTTATTTTCTGTTTTATTAAAATATACTACTTGTATTATACACAATATTGGATAATATGTAAATCTTCTAATAAATTCTGTATCAATACCAATAATACCATTAGAATTGTTTCTAATGTTCCAACATAATTTTTTTAAACTTGCATTATCATTTATCACTTAAATTAAAATCTTGTACCAACATTAAATCTAAAACTTTGGTCTACATCATAAGCTTCTTTTCTTAAAGTTCTGCCGAAATCAAAACTTATATTACCCAGCATTTTTATTTGAAACAATATTGATAGACCATAGGCACTTCTAATACTTTTGCTATCTACTATTTCAACAAATTTTGAAATTTTTTCGTTTTTTTCGATACCTGTTGTAGTACCTGCGTTTATAAACAAAATTCCATACATGCCAAATTCTTTTGGAGTATATATTGGAAATTTTAGTTCAGCGTTTGTGTACCACATCTTAGTACCGCTTAAACCATTTGAATATTTATCTCCTATTTTTAGTCTTGGACCAACCCCAGCAAATTCAAAACCTCTCATGGTATGGCCGCCTAAGTAGAATCCGTCATTTGGATAAAGTGGGTTGTTATTAATAGATGTTATGTAGCCGCCTCTACCTTCTAATTTAAAAACAACCTTATCTAAATATATGGACTTGTAAAGTACTGCATAGCTTGTACTTTTAATATAATCAACATTTCCTCCTATCCCAGCGTATGATAATTCAGTGTTTAGCATATAACCTCCGGAAGGATTATAATGGTTATTTATTCTGTCATAAGTCAGGCTTGTTGAAATTTCAGATGTATATCTTGCATCTTTTGGCATAACATTAAGTATGCTATTATCTATATTACTCAATTTTTTATATTCAAAACTATATTCTATTCTTTGTGATAAGTCGTCGGTGATACGATAATTTATGAATGTATTTGAACTAATGGTAAAATCATCAAAACCTATATTAAATAGTGAGTTTTTTGAGTTATTGTTGTCTTGTATAGAAAATCCAACTCCACCAAAAATCTTTGTACTAAATATGTTTGGTTTTGCATAATTTGTAGAAAATTTCCAAGACAAAGTTTTAGATGGATTTCCAAAAATTCCAAGATCAATATCAAGTCCACTGCCTGTGCCAAGTAAATTTCTTTCAGAATAATTTATATTTGCTGTAAGACCATCTAAGCTTGAAAAGCCAATGGAAGCACCTAAACTACCAGTACTTCCTTCTTCAATATTTATTATTATGTCTTTTTGATCATCTGATATTCCGTCACTTTCCTCATATGAAACTTTTTCAAAAAAACCAGTTGATTCTAATGATTGAATAGATTTTCTTATGGTAAAACTGTTATAAACATTCCCTTCTTTTATTAACAGTCTTTCTCTTATTACATCATCATTTGTTTTTGAATTATTTTTAATAAAGATTTTACTAATATATTCTTTATTTTCTTCTTTTATGACAAATACTATATTTATTTCATTATCTTTATCACCTTTAGACATTCTAGGAAAAACACTAATAAATGAATAACCTTTTTCGGTATAAATGTAATTTAAATTTTCCATTATGTTCTGGACTATTTTGGAATTGAATGCATCACCTTTTTTTATTTCAAGTATAGTTTGATCCAATGAATCTTTTTCGACTCTTTTAACTGTATCTTCAATTTCAATTTTACCAAATATGTATTTTTCATTTTCTTCTATAATAAATATGATATCGAAACTATTATTTTTTTGATTATAAACACCAATTGGTGTACTTATATTAACAGCATAATAACCTTTTGAATTATAAAACTGTGATAATAGGTTCACATCATAATCAATTAAAGCAGTATCATATTTTATAGTTCTTCCAAATCTATAAAACCTATTTTCTCTACTCATTATTTCTTTTTTTAGAATATTATCAGAGAATGATTTATTACCAATGAAATAGATTCTATTAGTTTTAGCTTTACCACCATCATTAACTCTAAAAATAAGGTCAACAGAACCATTTCCAAGATCTTTAGTTTCTGCTTTAACGGAAACCCTGAAGTAACCCTGCATTTTGTAAAACGTTTTTATATGTTCAATGTCATCAGATAAAAATTTACTAGAAATGATTTCTTTTGTTCTAGATTTTAATTTCTCTTTAGCATCATCATCTTTTTCAAATTCTTTTGCCCCAATAAATTTTATATTCCTTATAAAAGGTTTTTCTTTTATTGTGAAAGTCAGAATACCATTTGTTGAATTAAAGTTTGTTTTTATATCATCTAAACAACCGCAAGAGAACATGTCTTTAACAGCGTCATTGCATTTGTTATCACTATATATATCATTATTTTTTAACTTAATTAAACTTAAGTAATAGTCAGAATTATATTTCTTATTTCCAATTATTATTACATTTTTAATTCTAACGGCTGCACTAATATAATTTATATTTAAAGTGCATAAAAATAATGTTAATAAAAAAAATAAAAATTTCTTCATACTAAAATTCCAATAATATCTTTTACCATAACAAAAATTGTTAAAATAAATAACAATGAAAAACCAAATTTTATTATTAGGTTTTCAGTTTTTTCTTCTAATGGTTTTCCTCTAATTATTTCTAATATATATAAAAATATATGTCCACCATCTAGACCCGGAATTGGAATAAGATTCATAAAACCAAGACCTATAGATATTAAAGCTGTAAAATATAAAGCTGGTATAAAACCATTTTTTACGGCTTTACCAGAATATTGAGCTATTTTAATAGGACCGCTTATATTATTAAAGCTTGCTTTTCCGATTAACATTTTGCCAAGTACAATTGCTGTATTTTTAGTTATTTTCCATATTTCATAAATAGCTAAACAGAATGATTCAAAAAAATTTGTATTCCTAGTAATAGAAGTTTCAGAACCAATTCCTATTTGGGTAAATTTTACTCCATCTTTTTCAACTACGACAGGAACGATATTTTTTTCTATCAATTGTCCGTTGCGTTCTACAATAATATTTAAAGTATTTTTGTCTGTACTATTTATAATTATTTCTTGTATGTCATTAAAATCTTTTATATTTTTATTGTTTATTTTTTTAACAATATCACCAACCATCAAACCAGCCATTTCTGCTGGGCTTTCACTATTAATATATCCAATTTTATTGGTAAAAATATTAATTCCATTTATATCAAAAAATATTGTAAATAGTAATAAAGAAAGTAGATAGTTAAATGCAGGGCCAGCAAATGCTACTTGAATTCTTTGAAGTGGTGTTTTGAAGAATAAACATTTATCTTTTTCAGACTCTGTAAGTTTGTTTATCTTTTCAGAATTTACTATTGATGAAGAAGTATCTTTATCCCCAAAAAACTTACAGAAACCCCCCATTGGTATGGCACAAATTTTCCATCGAGTTCCACTTTTGTCATTAAAACCAATAATTTCTTTTCCATAGCCTATTGCAAATTCATCTACAGCCATACCATTAAATTTAGCTATTATGTAATGTCCAAATTCGTGTGCAAACACGACAATTGATAGAATTAATATAAAAGATAATAAATTAAAAAATATTGCTAACATAAAATATGAATGAAAAAATTCTAACATAATATGTTATATTATATATTTTTCTTTGTTAAAGTAAATAAAAGTTTAAAACTTTTTGAAATTTGTTTAACAATTTCAAATTCAATTCTATCGTTTTCATATAGATTATTAATTCCTGCTGCCTCTAATTCAGAAACATGGACAAAAACATCTTTAC
>CASFUN010000033.1 GCA_949298005.1 uncultured Alphaproteobacteria bacterium
ATTCTTCTGATATAACAGCTGTTTGTAAAAATATTTATTACTGTTTTTTCGTATTCTTTTAAATTTTGTATTAATCCACTCATGGAAAAACATATATCGTCAAAGTGTGGGGATATAAAAAAACATTTATTCATGTTAAATTTTGTAGTTTCTTCTTATTTTAGAAGAAATTTAAATAAATTTAAATAAAATGTATTTTATTATACTTAACTTGTATTTTTTACAATTTCACTTAATAATATAACTATGATATTTAAATTTTCTATCCAAGATGAACAAAAATGAAATAATAAATAAATTAAAAGAAGCAAAATTACTAGGAAAGGGTGGAGCGGCATTCCCAGTTGCAGATAAGTGGGAGGGAGTCTGGAATGCTGAAGGGGATATAAAATATATTATATGTAATTCATCAGAAGGTGAACTGGGTCTGTTTAAAGATTTGTATGTGTGGAGAAATTATATGGATGTAGTTTTTAGAGGTATAGAATATGGGCTTAAATTTTTAGGGAACGCGGAAGTATATATTCATATCAATCAAAATTACTTAAATGAACTACAACCACAATTATTTAAATATATAAATGATTATAAATGGAAATATAAATTTCATATATCAATAGAAAATCCATGTTATATTGGTGGTGAAGCTAGTGCTTTAATGAATATAATAGAAACTGGTATTGCCCAACCAAAGCCAAGAACACATAGGACTGTAGCAAAAGGCTTATTTGAAAAACCAACAATGATGCAAAATGTTGAAACTTTCTATGATATAGCGAATGTCTTAGATGGAAGATATGATTTTTGCCGTTTTTCTGGGATATTTGGTGATGACATTGATGGCAAGTTTGTTGTAAGACATAAAGTTGATTTGTCAATTTCTGATATCCTTAAGAATAACAATATTAAGCCAGATTTTGATTATTATGTCCAGATAGGTGGAAGTGCTTCCGGTCCAGTTTATAACTCGAAACAACTTGATGAAGTTATAATGTGTGGTGCTGGTTCCATAGAAATTTTTGACAAAAGTAAAAGAGGATTTTTGGAATTTTTAAAAAGATTAGGAAATTTTTACCAGAAGGAGGCTTGTGGTAAATGCAAAGGTAAAGAATTTGCTACGAGCCTAAATGGTATTATTTCATCATTAAACTCCAATAAAGAAGCTATAGAAAATATAGATAAAATGTTATTATTTATTAATGACATGAGTAAAAAAACTTTCTGTAAATTATGCAAAAGTTTTAAAACGCCATTTATCAGCTATTGTAACAATGTTCTAGGCTTAAATATAGTAGAGTAAAATTTTAAATGATTTCTAGTCTTCCACATTAACAACCGTCATTTTAGCACCACAGTTAGAGAGTTTTTCAACAAAGTTTTCATAACCTCTGTTAATGTGATATGTCCTGCTTATTTCTGTTATTCCATTTGCCGTAAGACCAGCCAAAACCAAGGCCATACCAGCTCTAAGATCTGATGCCATAACATTAGCTCCAGAGTAATTTTTTACTCCATTAATTGTTGCTATATTTCCATTAACACTTATATTTGCTCCCAATCTATTTAATTCTGGTACATGCATAAATCTGTTTTCAAAGATTGTCTCTTCTATAATTGAAGTTCCGGATATTTTGCCAAGAAGAGCCATAATAGCAGCTTGTGCGTCTGTCGGGAAACCTGGAAAAACTTGTGTAGTAATATTTGTTGACTTTAGTGGCTTGTTATAAAATACCCTAATCTTATCATCACTTATTTGATCAAATCCTAAATCAATTGATTTTAATATTTCAATAGGTGTTTTAAGGGTGTTTTTAAAATCTATTCCGTCTAATATAAGATCACCTTCTGTAATAGCTGTTGCTACCATATATGTGAAAGCCTCTATTCTATCTCCCATAACTTTATATTCGTTGTCATAAAGTTTATCGACACCGTTAACCACTATTGTTTCAGTACCTATACCAGATATATCTGCCCCAGAATTTACTAAATAATTGCATAAATCTACAATTTCTGGCTCTTTTGCAGCATTTCTTATAACTGTTGTACCATTTGCTAAAGTTGCTGCCATTACAGTATTATGTGTAGCGCCAACTGATGGAAAACGTAGATTAACATCAGCTCCTTTTAATTTTTTATTCTTAGACTTTGTTTTAGCAATAACATAACCATTTAATACTTTAATATCAGCTCCCATTTTTTCTAGTGCATCTATATATATGTCACATGGTCTAGGGCCTATAGCACAACCACCTGGTAATGAAACTTTTGCTTCGCCAAATCTACTTAACAAAGACCCAAGAACCCAAAAAGATGCTCTCATTTTACTAACTATTTCATATGGCGCTTCTATTGTATTTATATTTGTTGCATCTACACTAAATAGCTTTTTACCATCCGCAGTACTATTATCTATTTCTAGAGAAGCTCCTAGGTGAGTTAACAACTCTATCGTTGTTGTTATGTCAGCTACTGAGGGAACATTAAAAATTTTAGATTTTCCTTCAATAAGTAAACTTGCCATAAGTATTGGTAAAGACGCATTTTTTGCCCCTGAGACATGTAGTAGGCCATTTAATTTGTTACCACCTTCTATAACAAGTTTTTTCATATAATTTACTTTTTAGTTAATGAAGATAAAACGAAAAATAGTTTTTTTCCTTCCATTTGTGGTTTTGTATCTATTTTTGATACATCAGATAATTCTTCTATTATTTTTAAAGCCATTTCTTCAACTAAATTTGAATGAGTAATTTCTCTTCCTCTAAATTGAAATGAAAACCTTACTTTATTACCTTGTTCAAAAAATTTTCTTGCTTGCTTTATTTTGGTATTATAGTCACCAGAAGCTATATTTAATGAAAGTTTAATCTCTTTTATTTCAATAATTTTCTGCTTCTTTTTTGCTTCAGCAGCTTTTTTTTGATTTTGGTATCTTATTTTTCCATAATCAGCTATTTTGCATACCGGAGGCTCTGAATTTGGTGAAATTTCCACTAAATCTAATCCTTCCGCTCGTGCCATTCCTACGGCTTTAAAGGTTGAGGTTATTCCCAACATTTGGCCATCACTGCCTATTAATCTAACCTCTTTTGATTTTATTTGTTCGTTTATATTTAATTCGTTATTTGCCAAGTTTTCTAATTAGTTATTAAGCCACTAACATTAATTAAATGTTAATGTGATTAACTTAATAATATTAAGTACTTTTTTTATTTCAATGAGTTTTGTTATAAGAATGGTAATAATTTATACTTTTTAGTTAGTACTAGTTATTTTTGTATAACATTTGTTTTTTATTAAAAAAATTATTTAATATACTTATAAATGAGTTTACAAAACAACTATTAATAATGGCAAAATTCATACATCTTAGAACACACACCGAATATTCATTATGCAGTGGAGCAATAAAGATAAAAGATTTTGTTAAACGATTAAAAGAACAAAATATACCTGCAGCAGCAATAACCGATACACATAATATGTTTGGTGCCTTAGAATATTCTATGGCTGCAACAAAAGAAGGTATACAGCCAATAATTGGTTGCGAACTTGTTTTTAATATGGGGAAAATGCTAAATAGAGATGGTGACATCCTATCCGACAGCAAGAGAGAAGATAAATTTTGTAAAATGGTGTTATTAGCTAAGGATGATCAAGGTTTTTTAAATCTAATTTCTATGTTAAGTCAGAGCTATCTTAAAAGAGAGCAAAATATAAAGCCACATGTAAATATAGAAGAATTAATAGATAAGAAAGATGGAATTATCGTTTTATCTGGTGGAGTAGATGGGCCTATAGGTAAAGCTTTGATTGATGAAAATTATAATTTAGCAAAAGACACTACTGATTTTTTTAAGACGAATGTTGGCGAGAATTTTTATATAGAGATTCAAAGACATGGACTTAAGGACGAGATTGCAACTGAAGATGCTTTCATAGATTTTGCGTATGAATATAATATACCATTAGTTGCAACAAATAATTGTCATTTTTTTACTAAAGAAATGTTTGAAGCGCAAGATGCACTTTCTTGTATAGCTGATGCTAGGTATGTTAGTGAGACAAGTAGACCAAAACTAACTCCAGAACACTATTTCAAGTTAGAAGATGAAATGATAGAATTATTTAAGGATTTACCAGAAGCTATAGAAAATTCTGTTAATATTGCTTGTCAAATTAATACTATGGCTTATAGTAGAAAGCCAACCTTGCCACATTTTGATTTACCAAAAGGAGTTAGTGAATCGGAAGAAATGGCTAGAATAGCTAGAGAGGGGTTGGAAGAACGTATAAAACAGAAATTTATACTAGACGATATTGTTGATTTGGATAAACAAAAAGAAATAAGAAAACAATACTTTGACCAATTAGAATTTGAAATAGGAATTATAAATCAAATGGATTTTCCCGGTTATTTTCTTATCTGTGCAGATTTTATAGTTTGGAGCAAAACTCACGATGTGCCAATAGGGCCGGGTAGGGGGTCTGGTGCTGGTTCTATGGTTGCTTGGGCTATGAAAATAACAAATCTTGATCCAATAAAATTTAGCCTGTTTTTTGAACGTTTTCTTAATCCTGAAAGAGTATCTATGCCAGATTTTGATGTTGATTTTTGTCAAAGGGGTCGTGCTAGAAGTATAGAATATGTGCAAAATAAGTATGGTAAAGATAGTGTGGCACAAATTATAACATTTGGAAAATTACAATCTAAAGCTGTTTTAAAAGATGTAGGTCGTGTTTTAGAGATGGGTTATACCGAAGTAGATAAAATAAGTAAGACAATTCCTTTCGATACTAGTCTCGAAGAAGCTTTAGAATTAGACTCTGACTTAAGGTCTAGAAGACAGAGTGATCCAGAAATTTCAAAATTATTTGACATAGCAATACAACTTGAAGGTTTAAATAGGCACTCTTCGGTTCATGCGGCTGGCTTAGTTATCGGTGATAAACCTTTAGAACAAATATGTCCACTGTATTTTGATGATTCTGCAGATATGCCTGTTGTTCAGTACAATATGAAATACTGTGAACAAGTTGGTTTAGTTAAATTTGACTTTTTGGGATTAAAAACTTTAACAGTTATAAAAGATGCTATAGATTATATATGCCAAATAACCGGCAATAAAATAGATATTGATAATATAAGACTTGATGATAAGAAAACTTTTGAATTACTAAAAAAAGCTGATTCTCTGGGTGTATTTCAAATCGAATCTTCTGGTATGATTGGAATGCTAAAACAGATAAAACCAGATAATATAGAAGACATAATAGCTCTAATTTCTCTCTATAGACCTGGTCCTATGGGTAATATTCCAACCTATATAAAAAGAAAACATGGACTAGAAAATGTTGAGTATATGCATCCAAAAATGGAGCCTATTTTAAAGGATACCTACGGTATAATAATTTATCAAGAACAAGTTATGAATATAGCAAAAGTTCTTGCTGGTTATACACTAGGTGGAGCTGATTTACTCAGGCGTGCAATGGGTAAAAAAATAAAAGAAGAAATGGATAGACAAAGAAATGTATTTGTTAAAGGTTGTAAAGAATTCAGCGATATAGATGAGGAATTAAGCAATGATATATTTGATTTATTAGCAAAATTTGCCGAGTATGGCTTTAATAAAGCACATGCAGCTGCGTATGCTGTTATAAGTTATCAAACTGCTTATCTAAAGGTTCATTATCCGGTTGAGTTTATGACAGCAACCTTGAATATGGAGATAATAGATACCGACAAAATAAACTACTATTTACAAGATATTAAAAGACACAATATAAAAATATTACCTCCGGATGTGAATTTATCAGATAATTTTTTTAAGGTTGAACTGATAGATAAAGTTGATGATGCTAAAGGAGATGAATATTATCATAATGGTAAAGAATTGGCTATAAGATATGGATTATGTGCTATTAAAGGTGTAGGACAGGAAGTTATAGATATATTAGTTAATGATAGAAGAGAAAACGGAAATTTTAATGATATATTTGACTTTTGTAGTAGATTGGGAAGTAAAGTTGTTAATAAAAAAACTATGGAGTCTCTGGCAAAGTCAGGTAGTTTTGATAAAATTCATGAAAATAGAAGGCAGATTAATGATTCTTGTGAAATATTGGGTAATTATGCAAAAACTTCAGAAGAAGAAAAATGTAGTCCACAGATAAGTTTATTTGATTGTTTTGATAATAATAAGACTCTATTACCAAAATTGTGTGATGTCGGTGATTGGATTGGATATGATAAGTGCCAAAAAGAATTTGAAGCTTTTGGTTTCTATTTAAATAACCATCCATTGGACACAATAAAAAGCGAATTAAGTTTGAAAGGTATAACATTTTTTGATGATATTGAAAAAAATGGTATTCAGGATGGTTCAATAATAAAAATTGCTGGAGTTATTATAAGTACGTCTATAAAGTCTAATGAAAGGGGTAAATATGCATATATTTCAGTTTCTGATCCAACTGGTTTAGTTGAGCTCACGCTATTTAATGGTGATATGATTACTCAGCGTAAAGATTGGCTTGATGATAAGGAGCATAGGCAGTTGGTTTTTGAATGTGGTGTTAAATTGGATGAGTCTGGTTTAAGATTGAATATAAAGGATTTTTGGTTATTAGATGATTATCTGAAGAATACAAATGAAGGAGTTGAGAAAGTTAAAATTATAAAAAGGTTCAATTTTGGTGATATTAAAAATAAAAAAGTAAGTGATTTTGTTGAGCATAGAAAGAATATTTTTATAAATAGTGCTGTAATTAAAATATCTGATGCAAAATGTGTTGCAGAATTACAAATGATACTTAATAAAACTAAAAATGATAGTATTGATAAATTTACTGATATTGAAATTGTTGTTGATGACCAAAGAATAAAATTGCCAATGGAATTTTGTCTAACAGATATTGAGATAGGTAGGATTAAAAATACTTATGGTGTGGAAAATGTTGAATTTAGCTAAATGGTGCATCCTGCGAGATTCGAACTCACGACCCACAGCTTAGAAGGCTGTTGCTCTATCCAGCTGAGCTAAGGATGCGTTATTGTTATAATAATTTATACTTAAAGTAAGTCAACTTAATTTTTCAATTTTGTGGATTATTGTTTTTATGCTGTTATAAACTAATACCTTTTATACTGTTGTAACCCATCCATAACTACATTAAATTCAGCTATTTTACCCCTAGTTATATTGTTTCTATCAACGTATCTTATATCAGCTGTTAGCATTTTTCTATCTTCTTCTGGATATGACATATAGATAGGATCATCAATATTTTTAGGGTTATCTTTAAAATATATTTCAGTTTCTATCAAGCCAAATTTCTTATGAGCTATTATAACATTTATATGTGGTGCTCTATCATCATAAAAGCCTGGAAATATAGTTATAAATTCATAATGACCTGTATTATCAGTTATTGATTGTCCAGACATTATAAAATTTTTATCTATATACTTACTATCTTTTGTTAATAATGAATGATATTTACCTGCAGAATTAGTTTGCCATATCTTTATTATTACTCCCTCTATTGGAACACCAAACGCGTCTACAATTTTACCTTTTATATATAATGGTTCTCCTATAGCTAGTTTAAATGACCCAGTTTTTCTAGTTAAATTATTATTTTTATTAAATTCTTTCGGTTTTGAAAGGTTATCAAACATTAATGCTGATGGTGTTTGTTTAATTGGGTTAAAAATGTTATTAGTTTCTTGTTTCGTAGCAAATGCTTTATTGTTTATATAGGTAATAATAAATACAACAAAAACCATTGAACGTTTCATAACTTATCATCTTTAGTTTATATTAAATTAGAAAAACTTTGTTATTTTGCAAGTTATTTATAAGTTATACCTTTAGATTTTCTAAGAGTTGCTGCATGTCATTAGGTAATTCCGTCTCAAACAACATTTGTTTATTTGTAATAGGGTGTACAAATGAAATTATCTTTGAATGTAAAGCTTGTCTTGGAAATTGTTCAATAAATTTCTTGTTTTCTTGATTTATATCTATTTTATTACTTATTTTTCTAGTATTTCCACCATATAATTTATCACCAATAAGCGGATGTTTTTTTGAAGAAAAATGCACTCTAATTTGATGTGTACGGCCAGTATCAAGCTCACATTCAACTAAGCTAGCTATATCTGAATATTTTTCTAATGTTTTATAATTTGTTTTAGAATATCTTCCAGAGGTACCTAAAATCATCTTTAATCTATTTGTTTTATGCCTAGAAATAAAGCCTTCTATAGTTCCGTTTAATGGTATCATAATTCCCCATATTATGGTATGATATGTACGTTTTAATGTCCTACTTTCAAGTTGTTCTCTTAGATTGTTATGTATAGAATTATTCTTCGCTATTACTAACAAACCGGATGTGTCTTTATCTAACCTATGAACTATACCTGGTCTATCATCTCCTCCGATATTAGATAAATTTTTGCTGTAAATATTAACTAAGGCATTTGCTAATGTATGTTTATCATTTCCAGCACCTGGATGTGTTGATAGGCCAGCTTGCTTATTTATTACCGACAGATATTCATCTTCATAAACTATATTTAGTTTTATATTTTCTGCTAATATTTCATTATTATCTAAATTTATCGTAATTTCAAAATTGTCAAATGGATTTACAATATAATCTTGATTATATAAGGTAACCCCATTTTTTTTAACTAAACCATTTTTTATATGATTTTTTATTGTGTTTCTTGATATATTTAGTCCAGTGTTATTTTTGATAACTTCATCAAATATGAACTTATCGAGTCTTTTTCCAGAAAAGTTTGATTTAATATTGAATAAAGTCATTTATACTATACTAATAATATTTTTTTCTATCAAATTATAGTTTATGTTTTCAATATTTAAACTATTTTTTATATCAAAATTCCCAACATTTGTTCTAACTAATTTGGAAACATATCCAAGAGCATTGACACTTTTTGCAATATCTATAGCTAAACTTCTAACATAACAACCACGGCCACATTCAACATAAAATTCAGTAGTATTATAGTTTTTAAATCCATGAAATTCTAATTTTGTTATTTCTATTTTTCTTGGTTGCATTTCAATAATATCACCTTTTCTTGCAAGTTCATAGGCTCTCTTACCGTTAATTTTTAAGGCTGAATACTTAGGTGGTATTTGTTCAATTATTCCTAGAAATTTCTTTATATTTCTACTTATTTTTTCTTCATCTGGTATAAAATTATTTTTTTCTTCTATTTTACCTTCGCTATCATATGTATCTCTAAATTCGCCAAAAGTTATACAAAATTCATAAGTTTTTTTGTGGTTCATCATGGATTCAACTTGTTTTGTAGCTTTATTTATGCATATAGGTAATACACCAGATGCTAATAGGTCAAGAGTTCCACCATGTCCAACTTTTTTAGCCTGTTTTATTTTTTTTATAATAGATACAATTCTTGTAGATGTGCAGCTAGTGGGCTTATTTATATTTAGCCAACCGTTCAGGTTCAGGTTATAGTTTTTCATAGTTTATTTTGAATAATATTTTCTTTTAAGAAGAAATTAACTTAAATGATATTTTTATAAATTAAAATTTAAATATACTGTAGGGTTATCATCATTAAATAGTGTATAAAAGTATAAAATGAACAAATAGTAACAAATTTTTAGAAAAATGTAAAAATGATTACGAAAATAACTAAAATACTGATATTAAATTTGTATTAAAATTAGTATCTAGAGTTATTTGAATTAATTTACAAAATTATTAAAATTATTTTTTAATAATATTAATTTTGTTTTAAGTATTATATATTTATTTTTAAAAAACATAGAAATACTATAGTAGTCTCTAACTAAAGAATCCACATTTGCAAGTTTATAACTATATAGACACACTGATACAAGTATACAGAAAGAAAACAAAAAAGTTGTATTTACACCAATAACAGGCCTTATTATATTACTAGTTTCTGATATATTTTCTACATTTTTCATTCTATTTCTAGTACTAGGATGTGAGGAAAATATTGAAAAATAACCACTATCACCCAAAAGACTCAATGCTTTTGACATTTCTATACCACCTATGACTTTTGCTCCTTGGGGGTCTGCCCTATACTCAATACCTTTGCTAATTTGTAATTTTACAAATTTATATATGTTTAGAACTACAAATTTATAAAAAAAATTTATTAAAAAATCCAAAAAATTATAAAGCGATTCTATTGCAATAGATATATATCTACCAAAAACAGGTAATATATTTATAATTTTTATAAATGATATAAATATAATCCAAATTATTCTTGAAACAAAATTATTTGCTTGTTCATTTATTATTAACAGTAGTGCTGTGAAATAGTCTTTATTAATTATATGTGATATTTCATGTCCCATTATACCCTTTATGTAAGTTATGAATTGTTCTCTATTGTCAGTTTCTGATCTATATAAATTTAGAAGACCCGTTGTTAATATTATTATGTTTTGTCTCAGACCACCAACAGCATATGCATTTACTTCATCAGATTTATTTATGTAAAGCTTTATGTCTGTTCTATTGAATTTTTGTTTTGTTTTTTCAAAAGCCTCAGATATATCATTGTATTTGTTGTCTTTAATCGCTAATATACTTCTTTTGGCATAGTATCTAACACTTGAAGAAAAGCAGAAATCAAAAAATAAGGAAATTAGCATTAAAGCTGTTGTTGCAGATATAGATAAAAATACTAGTGATTCGACATAACGGCTTTGAGCAGAAGTCGCTAAAAAATATTTTCCTAAAATTAGAAAAGTTAAAGGGCTAAGAACAACTATAAAATTTAATATACTTAATATATAAACCAGTATGAAACCTAATATTTTCTGTAGCATATTTTCCTCATATATTCCATTTTATATTAGTTATTTCGTAGTATTTTATACCACTTGGAACTTTAATTTCAACAGATTCACCAATTGTTTTTCCTGCAAGAGCTCGACCTATTGGTGAATCTATAGATATAATATTTTTTTCTAAATTTGATTCGAATTCGCTAAGAAGTGTGTAAATTATTTCTTTCTCAGTATCTTCATCTACCAAATGTACAGTAGCACCGAAATCAATTATATCTCCTGATATTTTACTAATATCAACTATATCTGCATTTGATAATTTTTCATTTAATGAAGTTATCATTGCTTCATTTATAATTTGTTTTTCCTTTGAAGAACTATATTCTGCATTTTCGCTTAAGTCACCTAGCTCTATTGCTTCGCCTATTGCTTTTGATATTTTTGGTCTTTCTATATGTATTAATCTTTCCAGTTCCTTTTTTAGTTTTTCGTATCCATCTCTGGTTATTTTAAATCTCTGCATACGCTTATTCTCATTTATAAAAAATTAGTTTTACTAATTATAGTATTACTTAATATTAATATTTTGATAAAAATCAAGAAGTATTGTTAATGGTATATTTTTACAGTAATTATTAACTTATTTTACCACAAAAACACTCATTTACTTTTAATAAAAGTAAAGATATAATTATAGATATCAATATTGTTCGAATTATGGCTAAAGAAGAAAGAGTTACTGAAAATACAAACAAAATAAATCCAGAAAAAAGAAAAGCTATAGACATAGCTTTAGCACAAATAGATAAACAATTTGGAAAAGGTTCGGCCATGAGATTTGGTCAGAGACCAATAGAAAATATACAAGTAATACCTTCCGGTTCTTTAGCAATAGATACAGCTTTAGGTGTTGGTGGTTATCCACGAGGTAGAATAGTAGAAATTTATGGTTCAGAAAGTTCTGGAAAGACAACATTAACTTTACATGCAATAGCTGAAGCTCAAAAACTCGGTTTAACATGTGCTTTTATTGATGCCGAACATGCATTTGATCCAACTTACGCACAAGCGTTAGGTATAAATCTAGAAGAAATGATAATTTCACAACCATCTTCTGGAGAAGAGGGGCTGGAAATAGCCGATACATTGGTAAGATCAGGTGCTGTTGATTTAATAGTTATTGATTCTGTTGCTGCTCTTGTACCAAAAGTAGAACTTGACGGAAATATGGAAGACAACCAGATGGGCTTGCAAGCGAGATTAATGAGTAAGGCATTAAGAAAGCTTACTGGTTCAATTTCTAGAACTAATAGTACTGTAATTTTCATAAATCAAATTAGAATGAAAATTGGTATCATGTTTGGTTCACCAGAGACAACTACTGGTGGTAATGCATTAAAATTTTATGCATCCGTTAGATTAGATATAAGAAGAACTGGTTCTATTAAAAATAAGGACGAAATAGTTGGTAATACAACTGTTGTAAAAGTTGTTAAAAACAAGGTTGCTCCACCATTTAGAATAGCAAATTTTGAAATATGCTATGGGGAAGGTATATCTAAACTTGGTGAAATAGTTGACCTAGGTGCTGAATATGATATAATAGAAAAGTCTGGTTCTTGGTATTCATACAATAGCGAAAGACTTGGACAAGGTAAAGAAAATATAAAAGAATATCTTAAAAATAATCCTAAGTTAGCTGATGAGATAGAAAAAAAGATAAGAGAGAAGCTAAAAGTTGTACCAGCTAAACTAGTTGTTGGTGGAGAAGTACCGGAAGAATAATTACATAAGTGACTAATAAAATAATAGTAATATCTGGTATTACTGCTTCTGGAAAATCAGAATTAGGTTTGATATTAGCACAAAAAATTGATGGCATAATTATAAATGCTGATTCTATGCAGATTTATAAATGTCTACCGATTTTGTCTGCACAACCAGATAAAAATAATTTATTAGCAGTTGATCACAGGTTATATAGTTTTTTATCGCCATATAGCTTAAATAGTGTTTTTGATTGGATATCATTGGCTATTGCGGAAATCAATGATGCATTTTTATCTAATAAAGTACCTATAATTGTTGGTGGAACAGGCATGTATATAACTAGATTAATTAATGGGATCAGGAACACTCCAACAACAGATAAAAATTTAAGAAATGAATTAAGTGATTTATATGAAAAAATTGGCTGGAACAATTTTTTTGAAACAGTTAACAAAATAGATCCTGAATCAGCTCAAAAAATTAAGAAAAATGACAAACAAAGACTCATAAGAATTTATGAGGTTTACAAACTTAGTGGCAAGAAAGCTTCAGTTTTAGAAAAAGAAAAAAATACAAATTTTTTTGAGAGAGAAAATATTTTTCATATAAATGTGTTACCTGAAAGGGGTGTTATATATCATAGATGTGAAGAAAGATTTAGAAAAATTTTAGTTAATGCAATTGACGAAGTTAAAATACTTATAAATAATTATCCAAATATTTTAGATAAATATTATCCAATACAGAATACCATAGGTTTAATTCAAATTAGTAAATATTTAAATAACAATATAAATTATGAAGAAATGTTTGATTTAAGTGTAAGAGAAACGAGGCGATACGCAAAAAGGCAATATACTTGGTTTAGAAATCAGTTTCAATATGTTGACTTTTTATTTGATAAGATACCAAATATATCTAACATCGATATTTTATTAAAAAAATTAGGTCAATTTTTATGAAATCTTACAGTATATTTATAAAGAAAAACAAAGAAAACGAATCGGTTGATGATGTTATTTTAGTAAAAGAAGGATTTAATTTTTATGCTTTAATTTTCAATATATTATGGTTTTTATTCAAAAAGATGTGGATATGTTCTATAGTATTCATTATTATAATTCCTTCAATATTATACATTTTTAGTCATTTTGTAGCTTTTCCTATAATTTTGTTAATATTAGTTTTTATCGGTCTTGAAGCGAATGATTTATTGATAAAAAAATTTCAAAAAAGTGATTATTACTTTGTTGGTTATAGCACTGGTAACGACGAAAAAGAAGCTAAACTTAGATTTTTAGATAGTTTAAATCAAGAAAATAAAGATAAAAACAAAATAATTTATTAAAAGTTATGAAGAAAATAACTAAAATTCTAGAGATTTTAGAGAAAAAATATGGAAAAGAAGAACTAACTGAATTAGATTATATCAACGAATATACACTATTAGTTGCGGTAATTCTATCAGCTCAAGCAACAGACAAGGGCGTAAATTTAGCTACGAAAGAACTTTTTGAAATTGTTAAAACTCCTGAAGAAATGGTAAATTTAGGCGTTGAAAATTTGGAAAAATACATAAAAACAATAAATTATTATCACACTAAAGCTAAAAATATTATCAGTATGAGTGAAAAGCTAATAAGTAATTTTAATTCAAAATTGCCAGATAATATGGAAGATTTAACTAGCCTAGATGGTGTTGGAAGAAAAACAGCAAACATAATACTAAATATAGTTTTCAATAAGCCAGCAATTGCTGTAGATACACACGTATTTCGTGTTAGTAATAGATTGGGTATAACTAATGCAAAAAATGTTTTAGAAAGTGAAAAACAATTAATGAAAATAACTCCAAAGAAACACATTAAAAATTTAAATAATAATCTTGTAATGTTTGGTAGATATGAATGCAAAGCAATAAAACCACATTGCGACAATTGTATACTTTCTGGCTACTGTGATTATTTTAAGAAAAATGGTGCCCAGAGGCAGAATTGAACTGCCGACACAAGGATTTTCAGTCCTTTGCTCTACCAACTGAGCTATCTGGGCACAACATTTACATAGAATAATAAATAAAAAATGCTTAAAAGCAATATCTATGTTGTTAATTTTAGCCTCATATCTATTATATAATATTGTACGGATTTATATCAATTTTAATTCTAATATTTGACTGAAATTTTGTATTTTTTAGAGCTGAGACAATGAGTTTTTGAATATTAATATTAAGTTTTGTTTTAACCAAAATTCTGATTCTAAAATTATTACCAACTTTATAAGGTGAAGACTGAGTTGGACCAAATATTTCAATATTATCATCATTTGATGGCATATTTCTAATAATTTCTTTAGCTTTATTGTAAACCATCATTTCATTTTGGCCACTTAGAATAATCATAGCAATCTTTCCATATGGAGGCAGTTCAGCAAATTTACGATTCTCTTTTTCAAATTCTATTAGTTGTTGTTTGTTGTTATTTTTCATTGCTTGAATAATTATATTATCTGGAGTATATGTTTGTATTATAGCTTTACCTTTAGTTTCACGTCTACCAGCTCTACCAACAACCTGTGTTAACAATTGATAAGTTCTCTCAGTTGATCTAAAATTTGCACCAAATAAGCTTGCATCCGCATCCAGTACGCCTATTAAGTTAAGATTTGGAAAATCGTAACCTTTCGTTATAATTTGAGTACCTATTATTATGTCTACTTCTCCATTTGATATTTTTCTAGTTACTTCTTTTATCTTTTTGTTACTTTGCACTGTGTCGCTTGTTATAATAATTGTTTTTTTATTTGGAAAAAGTTGATTAATTTCACTTTCTATTTTCTCAACACCAGGGCCAAAGAAAATTATTGAATTTTCAATACTACAATTTGGACATATATCTACGTTTTTTGTTCTATAGCCGCATTGATGGCAAAGCAATGTATTATTATCTTTATGAACCGTTAGTGCTACTGAACATTGTGGACATATAAATCTATATCCACACTCACTACATAATGCTATCGGTGCATATCCTCTACGATTCATGTATAGTAACACTTGTTGCTTTTTATCTAATATTTCTTCAATCGTTTCTTTTAATTTTTGAGAAATATATCTGTCTTTTTTTAATTTTTCTTTCTTTAAATCAACAAGTTCTATGTCCGGTTCTATAGATTTACCAAATCGTGACTTCAAAAAAATGTGGTGATATTTTTTATTATCTGAGTTTACTAAACTTTCAATTGATGGTGTAGCACTACCTAAAATAATTTTGCAATTTTCTATTTTAGCTCTTAATACTGCCATATCTCTACCGTTGTAACAGCCATTATCAGTTTGCTTGTAAGAATTGTCATGTTCTTCATCTACTACTATTAATTTTAGATTATTAAATGGTAGAAATAGTGCTGATCTTGCACCTATAACGATTCTTATTTTTCCATAGTTTATTCCATTCCATATTGCGTTTTTATATGAACTTGTTACTTCTGAATGCCATATTACTACATCTTTTGTTTGAAATTGTGAATTAAATCTATCTATAAAATGTGACGTTAGGGCTATTTCTGGTAATAGAAATAACATTTGTGATTTTTTGTCTTGCTCTAATATTTTTTTGAATAGGTGGAAATATATCTCTGTTTTTCCAGAACCGGTAGCACCTTCTAATAGAATCGGTTTATTATCTAGAGACATAAGCTGTAATATTTCTTGAAAAACATTTTTTTGTTCTTCTGATAAATTATTTAATTTTATCTTAGAAATATCTATTTCAAAATTTTCGTATTTAAATGGTCTCTTTCTTATATTCAAAAATTTTTCATTAAATATCATTTTGAATACAATTCCTGGTGGTATTAAATTATAATTGGAAACTGATTTTATGAATTCCAGTAATTGTTCATTTAATGGCTTTATATTATGTATTTTTTGAATTGATTTTGTGACTTTTTGATTATCATCTTGTATATTTGTTAAATTTAAAACTAAACCGATTGTATTCCTATTTTTGAATTGAATTGCAACAATATTACCCAGTTTAATTTCCGGAAATTCATCAGCTAAATAACTAAACGTACCGTTAATTCCAAACGGCACAATTATATTAGCTAAAAGCATTATTTTTACTTTTTATTCTTTCTAAAATATGCTGGTGCATTATATAGATTAATGTCTATATCGTCATCATCTTCGTCAAACTTAAATGAACTGTTCTTTCTTTCTTCTTTTTGTCTACTAAAAAGTGAACTAAATAACCCACCTTTTTTCTCGTGCTTGTTTGTAATATTTATATCATTCTGACGATTTCTGCTTGATTGTTTCTCTTGAACTTGGGTTTTTTGTAAAAATTCATCATACTTGGCTGTTTCACCCATATCAAAAAAATCATCGTCTTCATCTTCTTCTACTACATTCCTGTCTTTATTTCTGCTATTTATTTTACTTCTAAGATATACTGTTCTTATTGGGCTTTCATAACTACTATCTTGTGTTTTTTGGTTATTAAATTCATTTTCTTCGTCCGTATCTTCATCTTCATATTCTGAATTGTCCTCTTCATCAATGCCAGTTGCAAATATCGATACACGCATTGTGTCTTCCATATTTTCATCAAAGACATTTCCAATTATTATATCAGCATAATCATTTCCTACTTCTTCTTTTATTCTTTTAGTTGCTTCTTCGTGTTCAAATAGTGTTATATCTGGTGAACCAGTTATATTTATTATTATACCTTTTGCACCTCTTATGGATACATTGTCTAGTAGTGGATTTGAAATAGCTTCTTCTACTGCTTTAACAGCTTTATTTTGTCCTTTAGCTTCTCCAGTTCCCATCATCGCTTTACCCATCTTTTTCATGACAGTTTTTACATCTGCAAAATCAAGGTTAATAAAACCTGGTTTTGTAATTAGATCGGTTATACCTTTTACTCCTGATTTTAGGACATTGTCAACCATTTTTAGAGAATCTTGCATTCTTGTTTCTTGATTTGCAAGTCTAAATAAATTCTGATTTGGGACTATTATTAGGGTATCAACATATTTTTTTAATTCCTCTATACCCTTTTCTGCTTGTTGCATTTTCATTGTACCTTCGCTGGCAAATGGCTTTGTTACAATTGCAGCAACAAGTATATTCATTTCTTTTGCTTTTTTAGCTATTACTGGGGCTGCGCCAGTTCCAGTACCACCACCCATACCGGCAGTTATGAATACCATACTAACGTTATTTAAGACTTTTTCTATCTCTTCTATATCTTCTTCAGCTGCAGCTTTTCCAACAAATGGGTCAGCGCCGGCACCCATACCGTTCGTTGACTTTTTACCTAAAAGAATCTTTTTTTCTATTCTTGAACTCTCAAGACTTTGGTAATCTGTATTTGCAACAACAAAATCTACATCATTCAGGTCACTATCTATCATGTTATTAACAGCATTAACACCACCACCACCTATACCAAATACCAATATCTTTGGTTTAAATACTTCATACTTATAATTCAATGAACTTAATGCATCTTCAAGACTTATATCTCCGCTATTAAATGTTTGCATTTTATAACCTCAATTGTTAGGATGTAAATATTTTTGTTAAAAAACTAATTATTCTTCCTGTTATTCCACCAATACCATTTCTGTAATCTTCAAAGTCTTTCTTTTCGTTAAAGTATTTAATAAATTTTAAAATTCCAATGCTAGTCGCATAAGATGGATTTTTCATCTCATTCTCATTAATTCCTTGTGAGACAGCAAAGTTTTCTGGCCTACCAATTCTTGTTTTTATACCAAATATTTTTGATATATAATTATCCAAACCTGGGACATTCGCAGTTCCACCAGTTATAACTATACTACCAAATGTATCCAAAAGGCCTTTTTTATCTAGAATTCCGAGTATTAATTCAATAATTTCTTCTATTCTTGATCTAAATATATCGTTAATAATTTTTTTCTTGTTTTCAGCAGCTCTATAAGTTTCTTCCCCGTCTATGTCAATTTTTATCATTTCAGTTTCTTCTACTGGATCAAGGTACAAATTTGTATTTAGTACTTTAACTTTTTCTGCAACCGTATAAGATACACCAATAATATTAGCTATATCATTGGTAATTATATCACCAGCGACTGGTATTGAATTTCCAAAAATAAACCTATTATTATTTATAACTGAAAATGAAGAATTCCCAGCACCTACATCTATTACTAAAACTCCATTTTCCATCTCATAATTATTCAAAACAGACAATGCTGAAGCAAAACCATCAAATATAACATTCCTAACCGATAAGCTTATCTTTTTAAAACAATTACTAATATTATCTATTTTATTTTTATCTGTATAAAATACATGAAGTTTAGTTTCCATTGTTTTAACTTGTGTTCCAAATGGGTTAGTTGTTTTTGTTCCGTCTAAATTGAATTCAAGTGGAACAAGATGAACTATTCTTTTCCCACTTTTATCTAGTTCTTCAACTAAATCTTCCGACATTGACATTACCATATTTTTATTAATTGTCTTACTGGTTTTAAAATGTTGTTTTGTAGTTAGAGTTTTTGATTTTAGTTTATTACCATTTATATTTATTGATACGTCATTAATATTTTTACCAAACATTTTTTCAGCTTTGCTTAAAGTCTTTATTATTACCTGTGTGGCTACTTTAATATTTATAATATTACCATTCTGTATTCCGTTGGATTCCAATAAACTTGCTCCTTTTATAAATAGAAAACCATCTTTATCTAATTGTGCTATTAAACATACAATCTTACTTGATGCTATATCTATGCTAACAATGGTTCTACTCATTTATTAAAAATTTGCTGAAAATTTTATAACTAGTTTAAGTGTATATATGATAATAATTTTTTGCAATATTAATTTGGATAAACTTAAATATTTTCTATTTATTATTAATGCTAATATGTTGCGTTTTATTCAAACTGTTTTAATATATTATATATCATATAACTAATAATATTGGACTAATGGCAGTACCAAAGAAAAAAACATCTCCATCAAAAAGAGGTTTGAGAAGAGGCGGAAATGGAGCATATAAAATGAAATTATCTAACGTGGTTGTGAATAAAACAACTGGCGAATATCAACTACAACATCAAATATCTCTAGATGGTTACTATAATGGAAAGAAGATAATTCAAGATAAAAAAAGCAAAGATAATAGTATCGAAAGTAGTGGAGAAATTTCTGCTTAAATATTATGAGAAATAACCAGAAACAAGCTTTAATTATATCAATTGATTGTTTAGGAGGTGATAATTATCCTAATGCTCAAGTTGAAGGGGTTAAATTGTTTTTGGATAAGAATAAAGATGTTAATATAAAGTTTTTGTTATTTGGTGAAAAAAAATTCTTAGAACCTTATTTAAAAAAATTAAAAGTTTCTGAACAGTATTATGAAATAACTAATGTTGTTAAGAGAGTTACAAGTGAAGAAAAGCCATCTGTAGCTTTAAGAAGTGGAAAAGATTCTAGTATGTGGCTTGCTATAGATGCAGTCAAACAAAAAATAGCAGATGCTAGTATATCAGCTGGAAATACAGGTGCGTTAATGGCAATATCTATGCTCTTGCTTAGAACATTACAAGATGTTGATAGACCAGCCCTCGTACAAATGATGCCTACAGAAAAAAACTCAAGTGTAGCTATGCTAGATATGGGTGCAAACATAGATTGCAGTTCTGACAACTTATATCAGTTTGCTGTAATGGGTAATGTGTTCTATGAAGCTATAACTGGTAAGAAAAATCCAACTATTGGGTTATTAAACGTTGGTTCAGAAGATATGAAGGGCAACGATGTTGTTAGAAGTACAGCTTTTGTATTAAAAAATAGCATACTAAAAGATAATTTTTATGGTTTTGTTGAAGGGAATGATATATTAAAAGGTACAGTTGATGTAGTTGTTACAGATGGTTTTACTGGTAATGTTGCGTTAAAAACTATAGAAGGAACAGCCAAATTTTTGGCAAAAAACTTAAAAGATTTATTTATGAAATCACTGTTTAACAAGTTTATAGCTTTGATTTTAACTAAATCTCTTAAATCTTTTAAAAGCAAAATTAGTCCAGAGAATTATAATGGTGCTATGTTTCTTGGTTTAAACGGTATATCTGTTAAAAGCCATGGTAATTCAAATGGCAAATCTTTTTGTTTTGCTATAGAAAATACTGTTAAACTTATAAAAAGTGATATAAATGAAAAAATAATTAATATGTTAATTGTGGGGGACTAGCGATGTGACAAACTCAAAGGTTATATCAACAGGAGGCTATTTACCAGAAAAAATTTATGATAATTATTATATGGAATCCATCGTTGATACAAGTGATGAATGGATTCTAGCAAGAACTGGTATAAAGGAAAGACATATAGCAGCTGATAATGAATTAACAACAGATTTAGCTTTAAAGGCATGTGAAAATGCTATAAAAAAATCTAATCTAGATAAAAATCAGATAGATGCTATAATTATGGCTACTACTACACCAGATAGAACTTTTCCTTCTTCGGCTGTTATTTTACAGAATAAACTAGGTATTGGTTCTTCTTGTTTTTCTTTTGATGTTCAGGCTGTATGTTGCGGTTTTATTTATGCAATAGATATAGCTGATTCAATTATAAAATCAAAAAAAGCAAAAAATGTACTTGTAGTTGGAGCTGAAACAATTAGTAGACTTGTAGATTGGAAAGATAGAAATTCCTGTATTTTATTTGGAGATGGAGCTGGTGCTATTATTTTACAAGCAACAGAGGAAATAGATGTTGGTATAATATCAACAACATTACATTCTGACGGACAATATGTTGATCTTTTAAATACAGATGGTGGAGTTTCTATGAATCAAATTTCTGGTAATGTAAGAATGAAAGGATCAGAAATATTTAAACTTGCTGTTAATAAAATGAGTGAATGTATATTAGAAAGCTTAGAAAAATGTCATTTAAAAAAAGAAGATATTGATCTTTTAATTCCTCACCAGGCTAATCAAAGAATAATTAATGGTATAGCAAAGAAACTAGATTTAGATGAAAGGAAAGTTGTTACTACTATAGCAGAGCACGGTAATACATCTGGAGCTTCTGTACCATTAGCTTTAGATTACGCTGTTAGTGAGAATAGATTAAAAAGTGGTGATTTAGTTATACTTGAAGGCCTTGGTGGAGGTATTACCTGGGGAAGTATTGTTTTAAGATGGTAAAAATAGAGCTAATTTTAGATGATAAAACTTGGCTTGGTTATATTACTAAAGTAGAAATAAAAAAAATAACTAAAAAAGTTTTCAATAGTGTTATATCTACGTTAAGAATTAGTGTTACTAAAGGTACAGTTGTAGAGTTGTCAGTTATTCTTACGAACGACGATATTATAAGAAATTATAATAAGAACTATAGAAATAATAACAAACCAACTAACGTCTTATCATTCCCAATATATGAAAAAGAGATTATTGAAGAATTAAAACATGAAAACAACTATATATTATTAGGCGATATTATACTATCAATTAATACTATAGTTGATGAAAGTAAAAAACAAGAAAAACTATTTTCGGATCATTTAACTCATCTTATGGTACATAGTATTTTGCATTTGTTTGGTTTTGATCATATTAGTGATTCTGAAGCTGATGTTATGGAAAATTTAGAAATTGAAGTTTTGAAAAAATTAAAAATAAACAATCCCTATAAATAATAAATGAACTGGTAATGGTGGATCCTGCGGGATTCGAACTCGCGACCAATTGATTAAGAGTCAATTGCTCTACCAGCTGAGCTAAGGATCCATTGAAATAATATGAATATGATATTAGTGTTTTTGTGATTGTCAATTTTTTGAAAGAATTTTTGATATTACAAAATAAGTATTAAATATTTTAACAATTTTTTTAATATACTTCACATTAGCATAATATAAATTTATAATTCTAATGGATTCTGTTGTAACATCTACTTCTTTTTCTACATTTACAAAAATGTATCTCTTAAGGATGAAAGGTTACAAAATTCTAACTAGATAAGGTTATTATTATATACCTATTATAATCTTTATTAATATCTTTTGTATTAATAACTTTACCTATAGCTAAATTATTATGTTTATTGGTGTTTTTTATTATTATATGTTATAATATATATATTTCTAACTTTATTTAATAACTTTCTACATGTTTATATTATCATTAGAATTAAAACTTATTATTATGCCTACATTATTTATAATATATTGTTATAACTAATTTTCTTTATTCAAATCATATCTATATTAGATATTTTTATTAGTAAATACTTTATATTATATGGTTTATAATTATATTCTTGGAGTCCTTTATATTTTACAAATTTATATAAATTTTGTTATTCTCTGTAATATTTACAATTTAATATATTTATCTTAAAAGGTTTTAATATGTTATTATTAATATAACATAAAACGAAAATATTAATACTTAATTAGTATTATCTATATTAACGGTATCAACTTGACAAGTTTTAGAAAAAAACCTATATTCTTCCTTATTATAGAGTAATGAGGCTTAAATGAAAAATATCTTTAGCAAAAATATATATACTTATATTTCAATATTTATTTTTTTAGTTGTGAATATTTGTAGTGCTACAAATATGTTTGATAAAATGATAACTTATGATTCTGAAATGTCAGATTTTTATGATACTCAACTTAATTGTTAAATTTTTCTGTTATGCATAATCCAGAAGCAATTATGTTACTTATTGAAGATGGCGAAGATTTAGTCCATAGAAATAGATATGGTGAAACCTCCTTACATTATATGGTGATAGCAAATTCCATGAATTCGAATTATTTTAGACCTAATATTTTACAAAGTATAATTGACAGATACAAAGAGCTAAATCGCACTATGGAAACTGATATTTTGAATGTGACAAATGATTTAACTTGGATGACTCCTATTTTTATGCTACTAATCCAGAAATGGCTGAAGTTTTGATGAAAAATGGAGCAGATGTTAAAATCAGGGATTTTGAGTGAAATACAGCTTATGATTATGTTTTGGAATTCATTGAACAACCATTAATTTTGGAAGAAATTGATGATACAGGACCAAATATTAAACTTTTTCCCAGCGATCCACTAATGAGAAGAACAAGATGTATAGAAACATTAAAAGTAATAGACCTTGCGAGATTTGAAAAAGATCGATTATCTTTTGATTTTGAATAAGCCTATTTGTTTTAATTTTTTGAATATTACGAAGTAAAAGGAGTAAAACATAAGCCGGATTCTGTTTAAACAATCATTAATCTAGGATTATAATTACTTATAACCTCAAGCTGCCTACCACGATGTGTGTGTGAAGATGCACTGTTGCGGACAACAACATCTAACTTGGCATTGCTCCTGGTAGGGTTTGCCAATGTAATACATCACTGCATACATAGTGAGCTCTTACCTCACTTTTTCACCCTTACCAACGATAGTTGGCGGTTTATTTTCTGTTGCACTTTCCATGGGATCACTCCCTGTGGCTGTTGGCCACTACCATTTCTTCAAGGAGTCCGGACTTTCCTCTTGTTTTAAAAACAAGCGATTGTCTATTTTACTCTGAAAATATTATATGTGTTAAAAATATTAATGCAATTTATTTTTTAATACGCAAATTCTTAATTTACTTTAAAAGTCTTGTTATACATTTCTTATATATGTTTAAATAACATTATATTCTCGAAAATTTAAGTTTAGGAAATTTCTTCGATATTTAAAGAATATAGGTTATTTCATTTATATCTAAAATATCTTATAAAAGTTACTATATAATGTAAAAAATATATACAATAGACTACCTACTAAGTATTTAGTTTATATAGATTCTAGAGATATTATACTAAATAAGCTAATAAATAACCATTTAATAAGAAGGAGAATAAATATAATAAAAGCTCGACAAAGATTTACATAGTTATAATTTATTTATAAATAAAAATAGAAAGAAATCTAGTTTATAAGAATAAATTAATAGATTTTAATAAGGAAAAGATTTTGTTTGTAATATTGATGATGATATAATTGTAAACAAAATAATAATAAAGGCAAATTAATAACTGTAATTGTAAATATTTGTCCATCAACTCATATTTATTTGAAAATCTGTTGATTACTAAAAATTACATGTAAAATAAAATATTCAGATAAATTGTAGTTAAATTATGTAGAAAAACTACAAAAAGTTACATGTATAATATTAAGATATTGATTAAACAATATAATAAGCTTTGTATATAAAATGGCGGAGAAAGGGGGATTCGAACCCCCGATACCTGTTACAGTATACACACTTTCCAGGCGTGCGCCTTCAGCCACTCGACCATTTCTCCAATATTTTATTCTAATGATATTTTCTTCTTATTAAGATCTTTAATAACTTCTTGTGTAATATCGATAGCACTGTTATTATAAATAATTAAAGTATTATTTAATATAACCGAATAAATCTTATACTTATCAGTTTTTAAAACAAGAGTTACTTCATTTTTTATCTTATCTAATAAATTATTAAATTTTGTTTGTAATTTTGTATTTTTTTTATTTATTTCTTGTTGAAATTCCATAACTTTTTTTTGAAATTCTTCTCTTTTTTGCTGTATTTTAGCTTGAGAAAGTATAGAGGCCTTTGATTCTATATCTTCTTGTTCCTCTTGCAAAGCACGTTCTTTTTCTCTGATTGAATTTTCAATAGCTTTTTTTTCATTTTCCAATTTTTCCTTTGCTGTTTTTATACAATTTGTATTCTCAAATACTTTTTCCATATCTACTATGGCAATAGTGTCTTGCTCTTTAGAATACAGTCTATAACTCAAAAAAAACGATATAGAAAATATTAAAATTAATAAATTCTTGCGCATAAATAATATTTAAAAATATACATAATTGTTATATATTCTTTGGTAATAATCAATATTAAATAACTTTATATTAAAATTAGTAATGGTTAATATTTACTTGGTATGTTTATTTATGTTTCGCATATTTTATTATTCCGTTTATTTGTTACTTGTTTTAATTCGTTATTTATTGACTTTACAGCTTTTAACTTATAAAATCATAAAACAATGGTCTCTTAGTCTAGTGGTTAGGACACCAGGTTTTCATCCTGGCGACACGGGTTCAAATCCCGTAGAGATCGCCAGTGCATATGAATGCGTAGCTCAGTAGGTAGAGCACTTGACTTTTAATCAAGTTGTCGCGGGTTCGATTCCCGCCGCGTTCACCAATAATTTTTCTAGCAATATAAGTCAAAGACCAGAATATAATTTTCTATAATTATATTATTTGTTTTGTATTTACAGATTATTTTTTAATATTTCTATTGGATATAGATATAATTCCACCTTCATCAGAGGTCAAACTTTTTTCTATTTTATAGCTGAAATTGTATATTTTTTTAGCTTTGTTTATTTCTTCTTCTAATTTTTTTCCTTTTAGAAAAATACATTTACCATTTTCTTTTAATAATTTTGCTGAGTATTCTAACAACTTACTCAAATCAGCTAAAGCTCTGGAAAAGATTATATCAAATTTATTATTAACATTATCAATATTATCATTAATAATTTCTATATTGTTTTCTGATATCTTTTTAGCCTCTTTTAGAAAATTACATTTTAATGGCGATTTTTCTATTAGTGTCATATTTTTAATTCCAAGAATAGAAAGAACTATACCAGGTAAACCTGCTCCAGTACCAATATCTACACAGCTTGAGTATCTCAAGTCATTTTCTGTTAAGAAATTCATAAGTTGTGCAGAATCTAATATATGTCGGTTCCAAATGTCTATTTCTGTAGATTTACCTATCAGATTCATATCTTGGTTCCAATTTAGTAACAATTCAATATATCTATTTAATTTAATTTCTTGTTCTAAATTTATTAAACCTTTATATATCAAGATTAACCACCTTTAGAGCATTTTCTTGTATAAAGTCTCGTCTTGGTTCGACAATATTACCCATTAAAGTAGCAAAGGTCTCATCAGCTATAGCTGCATCTTCTATTGTAACTTTTAATAACGTTCTATTTTCTGGATTTAAAGTTGTTTCCCATAGTTGTTCAGCATTCATTTCTCCAAGACCTTTAAATCGTTGTATAGAAATACCTTTTTGACCAACTTGTTCTATTACATTCATAAGGTCAAGTGGTGTGTACATTTCAAAAGTTTCATCTTTTTTAGTGAAAAGTAGTTTTCCATTAAACATTGAGTATACATTTTTCTGATGTTTATTAATTTCAACTGCTTCTGGCTTAATCATGAGTTTTTGATTAATAATAAACTCATTTTTGACACCTTTATGAGTTTTAATGATTTTTAATTCAGATGAGTAATCAATTTCGTAAGACCAATGTATATCTATATCATCTTTTAAAGAATTCAGTCTTTCTGTGATTTTTTTAGCTTTTTCTTCAAGTAGCGCTGGTTCATTAAACATTTTTAAATCAAATGCATCTGCATAAGCTATAGCTTCTAATATATTTATATTTAAGAATCTTGATAAGTTTTTAATTAAATTTGTTAAATGATTAGTTTTAATTATATATTCATCAAGGTTTTTACCTAATAATTCATCGTTTTCACTTTTTAAAATTGCATCGCTTATTGCGTTATTTATTATATATTCAGCAAATGATGTTTCATTTTTAATATATAATTCACTATTACCTTTTTTAACTTTATACAAAGGAGGTTGTGCTATATACAAATAACCATCTTCAATTATTTTTGGCATATGTCTATAGAAAAACGTCATAAATAGTGTTCTAATATGAGAACCGTCTACATCAGCATCGGCCATTAGAACAATTTTATGATATCTAAGCTTATTTATATCAAAATCTTCTTTTCCAATTCCGGTACCAAGGGCAGTAATTAACATACCCATTTTTTCAGAAGTAATAACTTTATCAAACCTTGATTTTTCTGTATTTAATATCTTTCCAAATACAGGTAATATTGCTTGATATTTTCTATTTCTACCAGCTTTAGCAGAACCACCAGCAGAATCTCCTTCAACTATATATAATTCACTTTTAGCTGGATCTTTCTCCTGACAATCAGCTAATTTTCCAGGTAAATTTGCTATATCTAATGCGCCTTTTCTTCTTGTTAATTCTCTTGCTTTTCTAGCAGCTATTCTAGCTCTTGCGCCTTCAAATGCTTTTTCAACTATTAGTTTTGCATCTATAGGATTTTCTTCAAAATATCTTGATAACTGACTGACTGTGCCATTTTCAACTACTGGTCTAACTTCGGAAGAAACTAATTTATCTTTTGTTTGTGAAGAAAATTTTGGATCAGGAACTTTAACTGATAGTATAGCAGTTAAACCTTCTCTTATATCATCGCCAGTTAATTCAATTTTTTGTTTTTTAAAAGACTCTTGGGTGTAAACATAGCTATTTATAACCCTAGTTAGAGCATTTTTCAAACCAGCTAAATGTGTACCCCCATCTCTTTGTCTTATATTATTTGTAAAACAAACTATATTTTCGTGATAACCATCGTTCCAACAAAGTGATAATTCAAAAGTTATACCTTTATCATCATCAGAAGAAATTATATATAATGGTTGATGTAAATGCTCTTTACCTTTATCAAGGTAATTTACAAATTCTACAAGACCACCATTGTAATGAAATGCTCCACTTTTTTCTATTTCATCTCTAAAATCTTTTAATTCTATATAGACACCAGAATTTAAAAATGCTTTTTCTCGTATGGTTCTTTCTAATGTTGCATAATCAAAGTCTATGTTTGTGAAAATATCTATTGATGGATAAAAAGTAACTTCTGTTCCAGTTTTTATTAATTCACAATCACCAATTATTGTTAATGGGGCTACAGCAATACCATCTTTAAATTCTACAAAATGCTCGTGACCATCTCTCCAAATTCGCAATTTTAGCCAACTAGACAGTGCATTAACTACAGATACACCAACACCATGTAAACCACCAGAAACTTTATAAGAATTCTGATCAAATTTACCTCCAGCGTGAAGATCTGTCATTACAACTTCTGCTGCCGATCTACCTTCTTCAGGATGGATATCTACCGGAATACCTCTACCATTGTCAGTTACTGTTATGGAATTATCCTTGTTTATTTTAACAATTATTTTATTACAATACCCACCTAGCGCCTCATCTATAGAATTATCCAAAACTTCATAAACCATATGATGCAAACCAGTACCATCGTCGGTATCACCTATATACATTCCTGGCCTTTTTCTTACTGCGTCTAATCCTCTGAGTATTTTTATTGATGACGCATCATAATCGCTATTGTTTTCGTTAAAATTATCTCCCATTATTGAAAAATGTGTGTTGGATTGGCTATATTGTAGTAAATATTTTTATTAATTGCAAATCAATTGTTGTTTATTATAATCTTTTTTGATTATTCTTTTAAGAAAAATGACTAATAAGTTTTACAATATAAGCGAAATAAAAGATAAGACAAAAAAAGATGAAATAATGGTATCAAAAATAAAGCCAAATTTTATACATAATAGATTTGATATAATGTATAAAGATGATTATCTACTTTTTCATATTTATAGTAAAAAGGACAGTAGTGTGAAATATTATATACCTATAAAAATTATAAAGAATACAGCTTTTTTAGGTATACAATTAACATATATTGAAAATAAGGCCTTATCAGAATTTGCAAAGTATCTTTTTAAAAATTTTTTGATATGGAAAGTTAAATTCAAATTTTCATTGAATAATTTTACTAAAAGTCATTGTAAAGATTATTTTTAGTATATTTACTGGATTGTATTGATGATTTTAATAGTAGATTATCGCATGATACAAGGTATAATATTACTAGATATTATCCTAAACGTATAGAAAAAAACTTTAAATATTCAATAAAGCACTTTTCTAAAACTGAAATTTTAGACAATAAAGTTTATGAGCGGTATTGTCAATTTAAAAATATAACTCATAATTATGAAAATACGCAAAGCTCTTTATAATATATAGAAAACAACTACATAACGGATGCATTTGTTATGTATTTTAACGATAAAATAGTTTCGATTGTTTTTATAAATATCCTAAATGATAGTGCTTTTTTAGAGAATTTGACTTATGATGTTGAATATAGAAGCTATAGTGTTGGAACCATTTTATATTATAATACAATAAAAGAACTAATAAATCTAAATATAAAAACATTTTATCTTTATGATGGAACAGGAGAATATAAAATGAGATTCAATGGTACAAAAATACAAACATACAATGGAACAATTTATAGATACAAGTTTATTAATTCATTTTTATATTTTTTAAGAAAATTATCTTCACGTTTTTATTGATTTAAATCAGTATTTGATTAATAATCAAATTAATTACAAAATAATAGACAATGTTTAACTTATACGAAGATGATTTACCAGATAATATAGAGTTCGGAAATGAAGTAGCAATAGATACAGAAACACTTGGCCTAAACAATTTTAGGGACAGGCTATGTATGGTACAAGTTTATTTTAGAAGTGGAAAAGTTCACTTGGTACATTTTAATGGAAAAAGTAAATATAAATCTCCGAATTTAACTAGATTATTAACAGATGATAAGATATTAAAAATATTTCATTATGCTAGATTTGATTTAGCTATACTACAGAAAACTTTTAACATTGATATAAATAATGTTTATTGTACTAAGATAGCATCAAAAATAGCCAGAACTTATTCTGATGCTCATGGCCTAAAAGTTCTTATAAAAGAATTTTTTAATGTGGAAATTTCTAAAAAAGAACAAAGCTCATATTGGGGTGGAGAAGTTAATGATAATCAGTTAAAATATGCCTCTAATGATGTGTTATATTTACATAAAATAAAAGATAAACTTAATGCAATACTAGAAAATGAGAATCGTACAGAACTAGTGAAAGAGTGTTTTAAATTCCTTCCAACAAGAGTGAAACTTGATCTTGAAGGCTGGGGAGATATAGATATATTTAGTCATCAGTAGTATTATATTGACTAGTTTAAAAATATATGATATACTATGTTAATTTTTTAAAAAATTAATGAGGAGTTTATATGACAAATGTTATCGCAAAACCACAAGTTATAAAAATGCCAGAAATGCCTGCGGAAGAAAGAGTTAAATACCTTACTGATGATATGATATATGATGAAAGAGAATTAGCTTTTTTTAAAATACGTGATGAGGTTAATGAAAGAAGTATAGCTGAGCTTAGAGAGTCTAAAGCTAGAACTGAAGAATCTCTAGCCAGAGGCAGAGAGTCTATAGCTAGACGTTGGGCTCTTATCGAGAAACTTAAAAAAGAACAAAGTAATAAATAAAACTTGTTTTAATAAATGTATTATGTATATAATATATAGTGTAAGTTGACTTTTTGTTACAATAAGTCTATTCCGGCTTTTTATTAAAAAAATAATAGGTTAAAAATGGGCGATAGTTTAGATAAAAATGTTCCAAGAATTACTGATGAAAAAGTTTTAGAAGAGAGATACGGTATTCTGTTAAGACATGTAGAACAAATCAAAATGTATGATAAAAGTTTAATTGGATAATAATGCTTAGACCAATAAATAAAGAGGTTGCAGGTAAACTAAGATCAGGTGGTAGAGGAAAAATTATAAGTATAAAAGGAAAATCTTCTGAATTTACATTTTTGGCCGGAGATATACCTTATGAAGCCGGACTGAGTAAATTAGGAAAGGATGGCAGTAATTCTGATTGGAGTAGAATTTCGCATTTTAACTCTATTAATAAGCAATTAATAGAAAATTCTTATGGTAATAAAAAAGCTCAGGATATTAAACAAGAAATTGAAGAACTTAAACAACAAATTGAAGAACTTAGGCGACTAGAGTCACAAGAACTTCAACAAACACAACAAGAACTTAATGAAAAACAACAAAAACTCAGAAATAAAACTCTGGAATATAATCTTAATTTCAATCTTAGTAAAATAAAAAAGATAGTTGAAATAGATGGTAAAAAATATGAAAGTTTTTATGAGACTGATGGAAATGGAAATCCTAAATATGAAGAACATGAAGAAAAACAACAACCGGTTGTTTATGTTAGAGAAGTAGGAAGTAATGATAAGTATTTAAAGATAAAATACGATAGTAGCAAAAGAGGATATTCAATCGACACTGATTCCAGAACACAAATGAAAGCTGATAGTAAAGACATTAAACCCATTGAAATATTTTCCTATGAAAACAATACGAGGAATGTGCTATTAGTGGTGATAAAAAGATAAGGATCGACAACACGACTAAAGATGAATTTGAAATAGAAGTATATTATGAGACTAATACCAAATCTAAACAACTTTGTGTAAAAGCAAAAAAAGAAGGCGATGATGAGTTTAAATATTATTCTTTAACTAAAGCAGGTAGTTTAGCCGGACAAGATGGAATAGATACTTATGAAGTAGATTCAAGTTTTGCAGATGCTAGTATTGATGTTGATAAAATGATAAAACTAGAAACAACCTATGAACTTATAAATCCTCCTTTGACAACAGACTATGATCAGTTATCTGTTGCATGGGTTTATGGAGAGGGAAAAAATATTGATGATCTTACGGATTTAGATTCGGTTATTAGATATTTGAAAAAGGAGCAAGAAAAACTGATAAGTTTTCCTCCAAATAAATATTTAGAAGAATGTAAAGCTGCAGCAGAAAGATTGGCTAAAAAAGATTTTTCTAGTAAAGAAAATGACATTGGTTTGATACAAGATTTTCTAGATAAAGGAAGTGATATTACTAATGATGATGTTTTATCTCAATAATGCAGTATACTGTAGCTTAAACTTGGTCTTTTGGGATGCTGTGGAGAATCAGTGACGAAAAATACGATGAAATTAGGTAATGTATTGGATTATGGAATAATCATGGGTTAGAAGCACTTCATTATCCTCCAGAACCAATAAAATTGAAGCATATTGATTGTACTCCTGACGAGGAATTTCTTGTTATTGATGGAGAAGTAAATCCTAGAGTTGCAAGAAATCTTGAAGGTGTTTTATTCTTTATGAATGACCAAAGAAATAAAGGAGTATGTTGTTTAGAACCTAATCCACTATGGCCAATAAAAGTTAATTTTGATAAAACTCCACATGAAATAGAGATTGGCGAGCAACAAACTTCTCAATTACTTACAAATGGTTTTTATACGGGTACCATTGAATTGCAAAATAAACTTGGAACACAACCATTTGCTAATGAGTTTATATATGCCGAAAGACTAATGTTGAATTCTGATTTTGTTCCTAGAGTTAAATTACCAGATGGTGTCGATATAAAGATGTCAGAAGAAAAATAGAAGTTAATAACCTTGTGGAAGCTTGCCAAAAATATGGAGAAGTATTAGTGAAATTGGAAAATTTAAAAACAGAAGCAGAGCAGCATTACGATGCCGATTTTATGAAATTCTGTCAAGAGCAAGGTTTGTCAAGCAGTCTTGAAACAAATGATATGGTTTTAGGCATATTTAAAAATAAAGAGAAAGTTAAAGAATATTTTAGTAATAATGATAATATGGAAAATTTAAAAAGTTTTGCTGATGGTTTTAAAAAAATGGTTGATGTTGGAAAATCAAGAGATGAAATTCAAAATGAAGTTTTAGCTGATGTTGGTGAAAACATTAAGGATGATCTTGCTAAGATATTAATGGATGATAAAATTAGAACCATGTTATTATCACAACCTGACAATTATGCTTTAAAAGCTAAATTCTTTGATATATTACCTAATATTAATTTATTAAAGGGATTTAAAGTAAAAAAAGAAGTAAATGGAAAAGAAATAGATTTTATGAGACATTTGGATAACTACATTGGTCTTATAAAAGATAGGCAAAAAGAAATTACTAGTAAACTTCAGAGAAAAGATATAGAAAGTGGGATTGAAGATATCGATAGAAGAATAGTTGGAATAGATAGTCTTGCCAGAAGATATGAATTTCTAAAAGAAAACTTTAAAGAAAGAAGAGAGCATTACTCTAATATTATTGAAAAAATAAAAATTAGAAGAAAAGGAGTTACAAAGACAAAAAATTATTGGCAACAGAAACTATTAGGAGAAAGAGAAATAAAGAACAGATCATGTCCCCAAAAATCACATCCTTAGATTCAGATTTATTTGTAAAACCAGGGTGAAACTTGATCTTGAAGGCTGGGGCGATATAGATATATTTAGTCATCAGTAGGCTAAATATATCTTAACTTTATTACTTCTATATTACTTTTACTTAATCACAAGCTTCTCAACTGCCGGTAAGATACCTTTTTCCAGCCATTTTAGAAACGCACCACCAGCCGTAGACAGATATGTAAATTCATCAGTTATATTTGCTTTATTCAAAGCCGCAAGTATATCACCACCACCAGCTACTGATTTTATTTTACCACGTGTTGTTTTTTCAGCTATTATTTTTGCTAAAGTATCTGTACCTCTATTAAATGGCGATATTTCGTATATACCGACAGGTCCATTCCAAATTACTACTTTACAATTTTCTAAACTATTGCCTATTAAATCTATAGTTTTAGGGCCAACATCTACAATAATATCGTCATCGTTTACGTTGGTAATATCCTTTGTAGTCACCTCTTGATTTTCAGCTACTTCTTTAGCTACAACAACATCAATTGGTAATATAACTTTACAATTATATTCTTTTGCTGACTTTAGTAAATTTAAGGCATCATCTTTCAATTGTTCTTCTTTTAGAGATTTACCGACGTTATTGCCATTTGCATATAAAAAAGTATTAGCCATACCGCCACCAACAACTACATAATCACTCTTAGAAATTAAAGCACTTAATAATTCCAGTTTGGTTGATACCTTGGAACCACCAACTATAACCATAACCGGTCTTTCAGGATTTGATACAAGTTTTGATAAATTATCTAACTCGTATTCAAGATTTATACCTGCGTATGAGTCAAGTATTGTTGGGATACCAACCATAGATGCATGTTTTCTATGGCAGGTTGAAAACGCATCATTTACATATATGTTAGCTAAACTAGCCAGTTCACTAGAAAAATTTGGATCATTTTCTTCTTCTCCTTTGTGAAATCGTAGGTTTTCTAGAAGAATAACTTCGCCAAAATTTGAATTTTTTATAATACCTTTAGTTTTTTCACCTATACAGTCGTCAGAATAGTGAAATATTATATTTGGCAGTAGTTCTTCAAGTCTTTTTAAGACTATTTTTAATGAATATTCTTCTTCAAAACCATTACCTTTTGCTTTTCCAAGGTGAGTAGCTAAAACAACTTTTGCTTTATTATTTGTTAAATATTCTATTGTCGGTATTGTAGCTTTTATTCTTGTGTCATCTAGAATAACTCCATTTTTTATTGATACATTCATATCAGCTCTTAGAAAAACGGTTTTGCCATTAACAGTGCATTCTCTTATTTTTTTAAACATAAAAATTGAGTATATTATTTTATATGGTAAATTTTATTTTAGTTAAAATATTATACAATGATGTTACAGCAAACTATGTAATTGTCTTTTTTATACTAAGTAATATCATTTTACAAAAATTGTGCTAATAACGCTAGATATAAATGAAAATAGATTATAAAAATGCTGAAGTTATAATAACAAATTTAGTTAAACAAAATACAACTAAATGTTTATTATTATATGGAGAGTCTATATCTTCAGTTGAGAATAAATATAGGTTGGCAGTTAGTACTTTTAAGAATAAATCATTTGATATTTTTAACATTAATCCAGATATAATGAAGTCAAATGAAGGCTTTCTTTGTGAAGAATTTTTATCAATATCTATGTTTGCCACAAAGACACTTTATACATTAAGACTGGTTGAAAAAGAAAATAGTTATACAAAGGACTTAGAAACTTTATTTGAAAATAATAATTTGGATACAAATCCCAATTTTTTAATTGTCACTGCTGGCAACTTAGAATCATCATCGTCTTTAAGAAAATATGTTGAGAAATCCAAATATATTGCTTGTATTGCTTGTTATGAAGAAAATGAAAGAAATTTGATGGTTTTTATATCAAAAAAACTGAAGGAATTTGGTTTTGTTTTTGATAATGACGTTGTTGAATATTTATTTGATAATATAGGCAGCAGTAGTTTAATTATTGAAAATGAAATAAAGAAAATAGACCTCTTTAAAGGTGAAGATAGAAATTTAACTATTGATGATGTTGAGAAAACTGTTGTTGATGTGTCTAGTACTGATATAAGTGATTTTTGTAATAGTTTTTGTGATCTTAATGCTAATGAAACATTTAGAACTTTAAACAAAACTTTTAATGAAGATATTGAACCAATAGTACTGATAAGGTCACTAAGTAGGCATTTTATGCAATTACAAAAAATTAGATTTCTTATTGATGGTGGTAATGATATAAATGAAGTTTTTAAAAGTGAAAGAATATTTTGGAAACAACAGATATTTATAAGAAATTATATAAAAAAATGGAGTTTAAAAGAGATTAGTAACATGACAGAAAAATTAATGAATGTAGAGAAAGAAAGTAAATTTGGTTCAAATGGTAAATTAATTTTTGAAAATTTTATACTTAGATGTTTTTTAAGGAAAAAACAAAAATAAATAACAGATGATTAAAGAAATTACAGTAAAAACAGCTTTACATTATCATGACACTAAATTTGCGGCGAATTATGATTTGAATATATATAGAGGTTGTGAACACAGATGTAAATATTGTTTTGCGCAGTATTCCCATAAGTATCTGGAAAGTGATTTTTTTAATGATATATATGTAAAAACTAATGTAGCGGAGATATTGGATAAAGAACTTAGTAAAAAATCATGGAAACATGATGTTATAAATATATCGGGAGTTTGTGATTGTTATCAGTCTATTGAGGAAAAATATGAAATTATGCCAAAAGTTCCGGAAGTTCTTATAAAGCATAAAAATCCTACTTTTATATTGACAAAATCTGACTTAATACTTAGAGATTATGAACTTATAAAAGAGTTAAGTAATTTGACGCAAGTTTGTATTTCAACTACAGTGACAACTCTAGATGAAAATATAAAAAAAATTAGAACCGAATGTTTGTTCATAAACTAATAGATTGAAAATGTTGTCTGAGTTTTCAAAATTAAATTGTAAGACAAATGTTATGTTAATGCCTATTATTCCTTATCTTACTGATAGTAAGAAAAAATTAGAAAGGTATATAAAGTATGCCATAAAATAGGTATAAAACATGTAATACCAGGTTATTTGCATTTGAGAGGTTCATTAAAGAAGTATTTTTATTCATTTTTAGAAAAAGAATTTCCTGATACATTTAACAAAATTACCAGCTTATATGATACATCTTATGTAAAAAGAGAATATACACAAAACTCAATGAATTTTTGTTTGAATTAAAAAAAGAAGTACAAAATATACAATTTAAGAAATGATATTGAACCTGATATTATATCTTATAAAGATAGTTGTGAGCAGCTGGATTTGTTTGAAAACAGTCAGTAAATATTAACTTAATTTACCTTTTCTTTCTATCGTAAGGATTATCAGCCTTCTTCAAAATCAATCTTACGATTGTATTTTGAAGATTAAAATCTTTCCTTAATTTATTAATAATAAATCTGTTATAAGATGTACTTTCTAATCTATCAGGACTATTAGTAAATAATACAAAAGTTGGTGGTCTCCTTTTTGCTTGTGTCATATACTTTAGACGTGTTGTTTGTCCTTTAAATAAGGGTGGAGGATTTTCAGATTCAATCAAACGTAGCCATTGGTTAAGTTTTGACGTTGGAATATGTCTATTCCAATCAATGAATACATTAAAAACCGCTTTCATCAACTTATCTATATTTGTACCGTCTTTTGCAGAAATAGGAACAATCGGACAACCTTTGAGCTCTGGTGAATTTTCTTCAACAGATTTGATAGCATTATTCATTAATTTGTGTTTATCTTCTATAAGATCCCATTTATTTAATACAAATACAACTCCTCTACCTTCTTTTACCAATATAGATGCTATTGATAAATCTTGTGTATCAAATGGATTTCTTGAATCTATCATCATAAGTACTACTTGTGCAAACTTTATAGACCTCATGGATTCTTCAACCGAAAATTTTTCTAAATCTTCGTCAATATTTCTTTTCTTTCTTATACCAGCAGTATCTATTAATTTTATTTTTCTACCATTATATTCCCAATCTATTGCTACGGAATCCCTTGTTATACCAGCTTTCTCTCCGGTTATAACACGGTTTTCTCCGAGCAATCTATTTATTAGTGTTGATTTTCCGGAGTTTGGACGTCCAACAATTGCCAACTGTAGTGGTTTGTTTTCATCGCTATCATTGCTATATTCTTGTTCTAAGTCTTCCAGTCCTTCTGTTTTTTTACAATATTCATCATAATATGGTTCAATTGAATCATATAATAAATTAAAACCATTTTTGTGTTCTGCTGATATACCTATTGGATTGCCAAAACCTAACTTATAAAATTCTTTTTCAAAACTTGAATCTAAACTGACATTATCACATTTATTGACTAAAATTATGCAATCTTTATTAAAAGATCTTAATTTATCAGCAAAATATCTGTCTGTTGGATGAATACCAACTTTACCATCAACTAAAAAAAGGCAAATATCTGCTATTTTTATTGCAATTTCTGTTTGTTCAACCATTTTACTTTCTAGTGTATTTTTTTTTGGATTATCATCCCAACCTGCAGTATCTATGATTTTAAACTCCATTGGTCCTAAATTTCCAATAGCTTCTTTGCGATCTCTAGTTACACCAGCATAATCATTAACTATAGCTAAACTTTTACCAGCTAATTTATTGAATAAAGTTGACTTTCCAACATTTGGTCTACCTATAATTGCTATAGTAAACATTAATCGCCTTCTTTAAAAATCTCGTCTATTATACAGAAAGATATTACGGCTAATGCTGCATATTGTCCGAGTCTCGTCATTTTATCATAGCTGAAACCAAACACGATAAAATAAAGTATCATTAATAGTAAACCTAAAGATAGAACTATAAGTGATCCTCTACCCATTATTTCCTCCTGAAATTTAATAATTTTTTATAAACTTCACTTTTTTTCAATTTGAAAATATCCGAAAAAAATTCTGTTGAATTTTTTAATGACATATACTTTAAACTAAGTTTCAACATATCATCTATATTCTTCAAATCAAGCTTATTTGAAACATTAGTTTTTTCAATAATAATTACAAATTCACCCTTAATTTTATTCTGGTTTTCACTATAATATGAAAAAATATCTTCGACATTTTTTGTAGTTATATTTTCAAAAGATTTTGTTAATTCTTTAGCTACACAAACATTTCTATCTTTATCAATATTTTTTATTATCTCTAATGTATTTAGTAATCTTATTGGAGATTCATATAAAATGACCGCTTCTTCTTTAGACATAAGATCTTCTAATTCTTTTTTCTTTGAATTTTTGTTAGTAGATAAGAAACCATAAAATAAAAACTTATCAGTACTTATAGCAGATGCTGACATTGCAGTTATACAGGCACTACAACCTGGTATAGGTATTATTTTTATATTATTTTTTATATATTCTACTAATAGTTTATATCCTGGGTCTGATATTGTTGGTGTTCCGGCATCACTGATTAAAACAATATTTTTACCGTTTATTAATAAATTAATTATTTGTTCTCTTTGTTTTTTTGTCACTATGGTCGTTGTAGACACTTAATCTATTGTGTTCTATGGCGTAAATATTTAATAAGTTTCCACTAACTCTAGTATCTTCACAAAATATATAGTCGCAACTCTTTAAAACTTCTATTGCTCTAAAGGTTATATCCTTTAAATTACCTATTGGAGTCGCAAGAACATATAATGCATTTTCTAGTTTTACTTTTTCTATTTTTTTTTTACTAACTCTTGCATATTTTGCTTCTTGTACTAACATATTTTTGTAATCATGGTAATATTTTACTTAGAAAAAACAACTTGAATTATGTTTAGAAGTTACAGGCGTTTTATATTATCTTTGTTTATTTTAGTAATGATAGGATTATCGTCTTGTAATAAACAAATTAAATATGATTTAAGTAAAAGTGTTGTAGAAGGTGTTTTTGATTTTTATGAAAATGATATAGTTAACAATTACAGAATATACAGAAGTGATAAGTTAAAAGTTGCGTTGCTTGTACCTCTCAGTGGACCAATAAAGCCAGTTGGAGAAAGTATTTTAAATGTTGCACAAATGTCAATGTTTTACAATAAGAAAAAGAATATGACATTAATGGTTTATGATACAAATGGTACAACTTTTGGTGCTGTAAAAGCTATGAAAAAAGCAATAAAAGATAGTATCGATGTAGTAATTGGACCATTATTTATGTCAGAGACAAAAGCAATACAAAATTTAGCTAAGAATAATGGTATTTTAATATTTTCACTATCTAATGAACAAGAGTTATTAAATTCTGATAATATATTTGTGACTGGCTCTATTATAGAACAAGAAATACAAACTTTAATAACCTATATGATGGAAAATGATACATATAATTATGTTGCACTTATGCCAAATACAAGTTTTGGTGCTACCATTAATAAAGTATTAAGAGAAATTATAACAGGCAAAGATGGTCTATTAATTAAAACAGATTTTTATGAACATAATGATAAAAATCTTATGAGAAAAATTAATGAGCTAGTTTCTTTCTATGAAATACCTAAAATTTTGTATGATAATTTTGAAAAAAAGAAGTTAGAACAAAAACTTTCTGGTTCTCAAGAAGAGTTGGAATTTAAAATTAGTGATGATGAAAAAATATATCCACATTCTATATTTATAGCTGAAGGTGGAAAAAATGCTGAACAAATAGCTAATTTATTGTTTGTGATACAAAAAGGTGATAAAAAAATACAATTAATCGGTACTACTAAACTTGATGGTGATGATAATGTTTTATTTAATCCTTACTTAAATGATACAATTTTTGTTGGTGCTAATCCAAAAAAATATGAAAAATTTTCAAAAAATTACTATGAAATATATCATTCAAAACCATTAAAAATAACATCTATGGTTTATGATTTGGTAAATATTTTAGATGATGTTTATGATAGAATTGATGGTGTTTATATGCCTAATAAAACAAAGTTATTAAACCCTTATGGATTTGATGGTATAGATGGAAGATTCAGATTTCTTCCAAACGGTTTAGTTGAAAGAAGATTATATGTTTTACAATTTAAGGATGGTGAAAAAATTGTTTTGGACACCAATCAAGAATTTTTAAATTATTAGAGGTTATAATGAAGAATATTTTTGTAATTTTGTTGCTTTTATTTTCTTTTTCTTGCGCACAAGAAAGTGCTGAAATTATATATAGGAACGATAGTTCTAGGAAAACAAGAAATAGTTCTTTAAAGCCAAGCTATATGAAAGGTAGTTATGTAGAAAATAGTGATAAGCAATTATTTAGAGACTTAAGAAAAGAATATTCAGAAAATAGCAAAAATACTGGTAATGATGGTTTATGTGGAAGATTTATAACTGTTGGTAATGGCGATTCTTTACTTAGAATAGCACGAAAATGTGGTTGTTCGCTAACTGATATAGCTAATATAAATAATATTAAACCTCCATATAATGTGTATGTTGGACAAAAAATAAAAACTAATTGTATTAACAAAGCCGCTTTCAATGACAAAAATAGAATTGTTACAGCATATAAAACAGTCACTGTAGAAAAAGGATCTTCATTAATTCGTATAGCAATTGATAATAACTCTACTCTCAGAGAACTAGCTGCGATAAATTCTATAGAGCCGCCATATAATGTTTTTATAGGTCAAAAAATTAGAGTTCCAATAAAAAATAATGAATCTAAAAATTCTGAAACTACAAAGAACAACGATATAGAAAAAAGCAATACAATGAATGGTAAAATATATATCGTAAAAAAAGGAGATAACATATATAGCATAGCTAAAAAGACCAATACTAGTTTTACAGAATTAGTTAATAGTAATAATCTTAAAAAACCATATAATATATATGTAGGCCAAAAACTTAAACTATCTAGTAATACAACCGAGCAGAAAAATAAAACTGAGTCTAGTAAAAAAGTAAACAAACTTGAAAGAGTTAAAGAAGAGACCGAAATAAAAGCAGAGCCAGTAGTTAGTAAAAAAAAGCAAGAACCTACTAAAAATAATAGTAATGGATCAATGTTTATTTGGCCGGTAAAAGGCGAAATTATAAAAAAATTTGGAAAACAAGATGATGGTAGTTTTCATGATGCTATAAACATAAAATCAGCTCAAGGTGCAAAAATTCAAGCTGCTGATGCTGGAGAAGTAGCTTATGCTGGAAATGAGCTAAAGGGATTTGGTAATATAGTTATTATAAAGCATAAAAATGGATGGTTAACCGTTTATGGCCATTGTGATTCAATAAATGTGAAAGTTAAAGATAAAGTAGAAAAAGGACAAGCTATAGCTGTAGTTGGAAAAACAGGTAATGTGAATGAGCCACAGTTATATTTTTCCTTAAGGAAAGGTAGGACAACTATGGATCCTTTAAAATATTTAACAAATAATTAGGTAAAAAAATGAAAAATAAAAATCAAAAAAGAAATTCGGATAATGGACTTAATTTAGCCTATGTTATTATTACATTAATAATTTTTGCATATTTTAGTATTTGGTTTATAGTTAAAAATCGTATGAAAGATATACTAAGTAATAAAACAGCTAGGTATTCTATAGAATATGAAAAGTTATCAGTGAGAGTTTTCCCATTTAGTGTTAAAACAGTTGTTAAAGGTCTAAATTTAAGTACCAGACTTAATAATAATTATAATGCAAGCATTTTTTTTAAGACAATTTCTGCTAAAAATATTATTTTCAATAAACATATAAATTTAAATATTTCAAACGATATACTTTTTAAAGTAAATGATAGAAATAGTAAAATTGCTTTAAATGGAGATAATATAAGTTTTGTTTTAGGCAAAGGTAATAAAATAAGAAATGTTAACTTTATAGTAGATAGTATTGATATTATAGAATATTTTGATGATGGAGATTTTCAATCAGAGTCTTTAATAAAAGGTTTTTTGTTCAAGACAGTTGATATAAATACAAAAAATTATTCAAATAGAACAATAAAGATGGATATGAACTCTTTAGTTGGTAGATATGAAGATAAATATATAGAGTCAAATTTTGACCTAATACTTTCAGAAATTAGAGATATCGATTCCAGTGGTAAAGTAGTTTCAGCTGAAACTACTATAGATAGTATAAATTTTAATGACATTACAAATAACTATGGTTTTAATCTTGCTGGAAATTATGAAGTAAATCCATCAAAAGGACGTGGAATAGCAAAATTAGAATTAAAAATTATAAATTACAATTCTCTAATAACTGCTCTAAATAAAGAAGATAGTATATTTTTCTTCAAAAAAGAGCTTATCCAATCATTAGTTGAGTCATTAAAGTTAGTACCTCAAAATGAAAAAGATACCATTTATGATAAATATTATAAATTTGAATCAAATATAGCTACAAAAACCATGACTATAAATGGTGAAGATATTAAAAACCTATTACAAGGTTTAATATTCTAAAAATGACAACAGTATTAATTGAACTAAATAAAGCTAAAGATTTATTAGTTAAAAATTCTGTTAATACAGCTGATTTAGATGTAAAATTAATCATGTTGCATGTGTTAAAAGCTAGGGAAGAAGAATTAATATCAAACTTAAAAACAAGTATTAATAAAATACAATTATCTAATTTTTGGAGTAAAATTTATCGTAGAATAAATGGTGAACCGGTTTCAAAAATAATTAATTTAAAATATTTTTGGAATAATAAATTTTACGTAAATAAAAGTGTTCTTGACCCAAGACCAGATTCGGAAATCTTAATAGAAGCAGTTCTTAATGACTACTATGTCGAACAGGAGTTAAATATTCTTGATTTAGGTACTGGTAGTGGTTGTCTAATTTTGACACTACTTTCCATATTCAAAAAATCACATGGATTAGCTATAGATATTAGTGAAGATTCATTACAAGTTGCAAGAAAAAATGCTGATTTACTAGGTGTAAATAATATATCATTCGAAATTGGCAATTGGAATAATAATATTATAAAAAAATTTGATGTCGTAATTTCTAATCCACCATATATAAAGACAGATGAAATTAAAGAATTACAAAAAGAAGTTAAATGCTTTGATCCTATAATTTCACTTGATGGTGGTATTGATGGATTAGATTGTTATAGATACATAGCTAAAAATATAAGAAAAAATTTGAATAATTATGGTAAAATATATTTAGAAATAGGAAAAGACCAAGATTTAGATGTTGAGAATATATTTATAAGTAATGGTTTTAAATTATTTAGAAAATTAAAGGACTTAAATAATATATACAGAGTTATGGTTTTTATATGTTAACAACTTCAGAGATATTAAAAAAATATAATTTTGTTACTAAAAAATCATTTGGACAAAATTTTTTGTTACAGCCAGAATTGTTGGCAAAAATAGTTTCCTGTGCAAATATAAAAGAAAATTCAGAGGTATTAGAAATAGGTCCTGGCCCTGGAGGTTTGACTTCTGCTATATTAAATAAAAATCCAAAAAAATTGATTTCTATTGAAGCTGATAAAGAATGTGTAGATATTTTAAATAAAGAGATAAAACCGTCGTTTAGTAATTTTGAAATTATTAATGCAGATGCTTTGTTAATAGATGAATGTCAATTATTTGAAAATAAATTTAAAATTATTGCAAATCTACCATATAATGTTGGTACACACATTTTATTAAAGTGGATTAAAAACTGTTCAAGTAAAATCGAAAATTTAACACTACTATTACAAAAAGAAGTAGTTGAAAGAATAGTAGCGAAGAGCAATACAAAGGAATATGGCAGATTGTCAGTTTTATGTCAGTATGTATATAATGTTAAAAAATGTTTTGATATATCACCAAGTGCTTTTTATCCAAGACCAAAAGTAACATCTACTTTAGTAAATTTAGAGTTAAAAGATGACGTTAATCAATTTGTTTTAGATAAATTATTATATATTACATCAATCTTATTTAGGCAAAAAAGAAAAACTATTAAGAATAATATCAAAAATTCTAAAATAGAATTAGAATTTTTGCAGAAAATTGGAATTTATACCAATTTGAGAGCAGAAACTATTTGTATAGGTAATTTTGTTAAAATCGCAGAGAATTTATTATAACCAAAAAAACCTCTTCTGCGAGAGGTTTTTATAAATAAAGCAAAATAAATTAATTACCTTTTATATACTTTTTTGCAAGATGCTGAAGATTTTATTTCTTCTTTTAAAGTTTTACCAACTGAAAATCTTATTTTCTTTGAAGCTGGTATCTTGATTTCTTTGCCTGTCTGTGGATTTCTTCCAGTTTTAGCTTTAGTATCTATAACACTGAAAGTACCGAAGCCGATAAGAGTAACCTTATCACCACATTTTAAAGCTTCTTTTACGTTTTCTATAAATGCGTCAACTAGTGTGTTGGCATCCTTTTGCAAACAACCTGTTTGCTCAGCAATAGCTTTTACTAGATCAATTTTATGCATAATTTTTCTCGTATATTAATTAGTATAATAAGTTTACCAAATGGTTAACTGCTATGAGGTTACAATTACGTTGTTAATAAATCAAGCTTTATTAGTATAATTTATGTGAACATAATTAATAATAAATATACAAATTTATTTTTTCTCTTATGTAAATTAAGTATGTATTAACTATATTATAGTTATATTTAATACTAATACTATTAAAGTGCATATTAATTAAAGTTGCCAAATAAAAATATAAACATATACTATCTATAGCTAGAAAATAGTCACTTATGTCAGAAAAAAATATAGATTTAAAGTTAAAGCAGATAATTGAAAATATAGAGCATTTAGAACTTGAAAAGAAAGAAATAAATGATCAAATATTAGCTATTTACAAGGAAGTAGCGGCATTAAGATATGATGTTAGAATACTAAGAAAAATAGTAAGTATTCGTAAGAAAGACATAAACGATTTAAGAGAAGAAGATTTGATTGAAGTTTATAAAGAATCATTAGGAATTGTATGAGCGACGCAGATTTATATTTGTTAAAAGAATCTATAAAATTAGTTGAAAGCAAGGTATTTAGAGATTATGTTGAGCTTGGTAACTTACAAACAACTAATCATTCTTTGCAATTTCTTAATAAAACAGTTGAATTTCTTAATAAGAAATTCAGTAATTTTTTTACTGAAAAAAGGCCAAATTATAAAATTAAAATCAAAAGTTTTAATAATTTAGAAACTAGTGATGAAAACAAAACAAAAAATTCAATTTATATTAATAGCGTATGTGGTTTAAGAAATCTTCTACACCATATACCATACTTTGTCACTATGATTTCACTTTTTAATAAAGATAAAATAATTGCTTCTGTTGTTAATAGTTATTCAACAAATGAGATATTTTTTGTAGCAGAAAATAAAGGCGTTTTTATAAATGATAGAAAAGTAAGGGTTTCTAATAGAAATTTAAATGATAATAGTCTTATTGGTGTAAAATACAGTAATAAAAGTAAAAAAACTTTCCTAAAATTAGTTTCAAAATTAACAACATTTAGAGTAGGAAACTGTTCTATTTTGGATTCGTGTTATACTGCTTGTGGCAGATATGATGCAAATTTTATTTTTGATAGTTCTAAAGAAGAAATAGATTCTTGTGAGCTTTTTATCAGAGAAGCTGGCGGCCTAAATTATAGAATGTCAGATAATTCTGTTTTATTCAGTAATTCAACTATTTATGAAAATTTAAAAAAAATTGTAATTGAAAATGCTTAAAGAAGGTGAGAGGATAGCAAAAGTAATAGCGAACAGTGGATATTGTTCTAGAAGAGATGCCGAAAAACTTATTTTGGAAGGAAGAGTAAAAGTTAATGGAAAAGTAATAGATACACCTGTAGTTTTGATAACTGACCACTCTATAAAAATAGATAATAAACTTTTACAAAGAAGAGAGAAAACTAAGCTTTGGATTTTTAATAAACCAAAAGGTTATATTGTTACAAATAATGATCTAAAAGGAAGGAAAACTATATATAATTTGCTACCAAAAAATATGCCGAGAGTTATAAGTATTGGTAGACTTGACATGGATACAGAAGGCCTTTTATTGTTGACAAATAATGGTGATTTATCTAGGTATATTGAACATCCTACAACAGCTTGGAGTAGACAATATTTGGTTAAAGTTCATGGTAATACTGATACCCTCATTTCTAATATTGATAAAATTGGTAAAATTGGTGTGACAATTGATGGCATAAAATATGCTCCGACAAAGATTTCTATTGAAAAACAAAGTGAATCAACTAATACTTGGTTTAAAGTTGTTATTACTGAAGGTAAAAATAAGGAAGTTAGAAATATTATGGATTATTTCAATTTGAAAGTTGTAAAATTAAAAAGAATTTCTTTTGGGTCCTTCCATCTTGGTAATTTGGCAATTGGTGCAATAAAACCAGTAACAGATAGAGTTCTTAAAGAAGCTATAGGTAATAAAGTAGCTTTGAATTGATTATTTTGCCGTATCGTCTAATGGTAGGACAACAGATTCTGATTCTGTTTATCTAGGTTCGAGTCCTGGTACGGCAGCCATTAAGAGAAAAAGTATTCAATTTATTTGTTTTGTTGTTTATTATTCTTTTTACTTGTTAATTTTTTAACCTGACTAACATATTCATCTACTTGGTTCGTATTTATTATGAGGTTTGCTTTATTAGCAAAATCTTCTGTAAAATTGACATTTATATAAAGTGGAAAATTATCCTGTCCCGCTTTTATCATAATTGCAGACGTATTTAACATATTTATAGTTGTTGAGTTTGTACTACTATCAACTTTTAAATCAAGATTACTTGATATTCCTTCTCCATTAGCTTTAGCAGACAGCTTGCTTATACCAGAAGCCATAACGAAATCACCACTAAAATTATTGAATGTAGTTCCAGTTCCATTTATAATTATCTCTCTTGTATTAAAATTATCTCTCAGATTTTTATCGGTATATATTAATGATAGTTTTTTTCTTAAATCATCCAAACCAATCTTCTTTATAAAAAAATTATTTCCAATAAACTTAAATTGCATATTTAAAGATGAATTAAATATTTCACTATTAAAACCTACACCACTAATGATACCAGCTAATCCAATACTTCCTGTTAAATCACCTATTAATTCATTTTTACCTATGAATAATTTAGCTAAATCACTTATACTATATAATGTTTCACTCAAAGTTAAACTAAGTTTTCTTATATTTTTTATATCTATGTTAGCTTTTATATTTGTTGTTCCACCTAATCCATCAAATTTCATATTTTTTATATCTATAACACCATTTTCAATATTTGCATTTGCTTCAATATTATTGATTGGTAATTTATTAATAATAAAATCTTGAATTTTTAAAGATATATTACCATTTATACCATCAAGCATAGGAAATGAAAATAGTTTATTAACCCAATAATTAGTTCGATTATCTTGATCTATTTTAGACCTTAATAAAAGATTCTTATATTTTTCAATATCAAATACATAATTTACTAAGTTTATGTCCTTTTTAATATTTGATATTGATAAGTCAGCATAGATTAATGAACTTTTATTTCTTATATCTAAAGTTATTTTACCTTTGATATTTCTAATGTTTTCAAAATTTATATCTGATATTTCATATAAGTTTAAATATCCTGATGAAAAATTAAGTTTAGTTTTAACATTTATGTTTTGTATATCATTATATGTTAGATTTTTAACTACCAAATCAATAAAAATATTTTTTGTAAAATTATTTAACCATAACAATTCCTCTTTTAATGTTCTATTTTTTTGATTTTCTAAATTTACTGCTAATTTATCAATATCCATTGTACAAGCTATATAATTTTTGCTTCTATCAAGCGAATATTCTAAAGAACCACTAATAATTTTTTGTTCACTATTTTTTACGTTATAGTCAAATAAATATAATATGTTATTATGTATAAATATCTTTGATTCAATAGTAAATTCTTTTATTTCAAAAAAATTTGGCAAGCTTAAAAAACTCGTAATATCTTCAAAATTTTGTCCTTCTATTTTTAAATTATTTACAAATAAGTTTCCTATTTTTTCTTGGTTATGAATATTTATATTCATACCGTTCATATTTATTTTAAAGTTATTTATCTTGTAATTTCCTTCTTCCACCTCAAGATTGAGTACAGAATCTTTTATAACTCTATTACTTTTTACTAATTCTTTAATATTTATTTTTATTCTGCCGTTGTTTTTATTTTTATTATTGTTTTCAGACGATAGCTTTGTTATTATTTCTTCCTTATTATTTGTTTTAAATATCATTATCATACTATCATCAGTTAGTGATATATTTTTATTCATATTGATAATAATATCATCCAAATTTAGTTTATTTATATCAACATTTAATTTGAAATTTTCACTTCTATAAAAATTACCAGATATATCTATATCATTACTTTTTAGGTTAAGTGTTTTTACATTTAAGAGTGATGAGTTTTTAGTTAAATCAATTTCCGATTTTATACTTCTTTTATAATCAATTAGGTAGTAATATTTTGAATCCGAGAACAATATCCATTGTGAAAAATCATTGAAGCTCTTAATATCAGCATTAATTTTAATATTAGCAATAATATCCTCATATTTAAGCATAATTAAATTATTTCCAATATAATTGAAATATATATTGTCATTCATAGAATCAGTTAATTTCAAGTCAATGTTACTGTTTTTATCTTTATCAACAAAGTATGATATATCCAAATTCCCATTTATATTGTTAAGAAGAAAAGTACATTTTATGTTAATTTCTTTGTCTATATTTAGCGTTCCATTTATATTTTTAATTTCCTTTTGTATAGAGCCATTTCTTATGTAATTCAGATATGTGTTGGAAAAAATAACTTTTAAATCCTTTTTTGCTAATATGTCATTAATTTTTATTGTTTTTAATAGATATAAAAACATGTATTCAACTTCACTATTATCAAGATCTATTCTTATATCCTCTATAACTTCAATTTCTTTATAACCATCTTTGATTTTATTGTTTTTATTATCTACAAGTAGATTTTTTATCTTTGTTTTTATCCCTATAACTTCATTTTCTTCCATTTTTACTATTTTTTTGGTAATTTTTTTGTCCATGTAAAAACCAGCTAGTTCATTTTGTTGTATATTTATTGTGATTGTATCAATAATAACATCATTAATAGTTACTTTCTTTTTTAAAAAATCAAAAAAGCTTAATTTAAGTTCTGTTTTCTTAATATTTACTGAGAATAAATTACTTCTGAACTGTATATCATTTAAACTTATATCATTTACTACAATTTTTATTGTTGGAAATACAGATAATTCGACTCTTCCTCTTATGAGAAATTTTATGTCTTTTTTTAAAAATAGTTGGTGTTTTTTATATTCTTGTATTTTTTCAGAAAGTGATTTGTTTATGTTGTTTTTAATATCTATAATGTTTATTGAATTCTTTATGTAAAGTAAAAACACTATATAAGATACAAATAACAGAACTGGTAAAATTAATAGTAATTTAATAATTTTTTTCATAAATTTTATTTACCTTCTTTTCCTGCTTTTGTAACCTCATATATAAATTTTTGTCTTCTTTTTATGTTTCTAAAACCA
>CASFUN010000034.1 GCA_949298005.1 uncultured Alphaproteobacteria bacterium
GATTTTACTTGTTCTTTACTATCGAAAGTTAAAGCTTTAACTGCCTTATCAAATCCAGATGCAGTTTTTTCTATATCGCTGCGCGTTTGTTCAGGGGCACCAAACTCTGCAACTTTTTCACTGATTTTTCCAGCGAACATACCTACAATGCCAGATAAAAATTTAGTACCATTTTCTATACAATTAATTGCTAAATCGGTTGCTCCTTTAAGTATATCTCCAAATAGTTCAGCTCCAAACTTTTTTGTACTATATAATATTGGTTTGAAATCGCCACCTAACGCTTTCTCAACATTATTAAAAGAAAGGATACTATTTACACCTTCAACAGCTTTTCCTTTTACTTCAGCTGGCAAATATGGTGCAGCTATTTAAATACCTTTGTAAAAGTATATTTAATGATATCATGCAGTATTTTTGTTTCTGGACTATGTTTTTTTTCATACTCCTCTTCCTCTTTTAACCAATTTATAGTAGGTTCACTTTTAGAATGCACTTCTATTTCTCTAGTTTATATATCTTCTTCGTTAATTTCTTCTACTTTTGCCATAAAATAGTAATTTGTTTTTATGAAAAAATAATAATTAGTAAGAACTATATGTTAAGAGTATAATTAACACTATTATTTTATATAAATGTAATATTTTTGTATGAATAGTAACACTAACCAATACAATTTATTCTCTATTTTTTTAAATATTTGTAAGTTATTTATATACATTACAATTCACTCAATAAAATTTTATAAAGTTCATCATTCAACAGATGTTCTTTATTTGGTTTAAAAACATTATTTTCAAATTGTTTAATATTGATACTAAGTTCTAATATTTTTCTTTTTATTTTAGTGATAACAATATCATTTTTAAAATCTTCATTAACATTTAAAAATGAGTAAATGCTTTCCTCCACTTCACCTACACATTCAAATGGCTTGTAGTTTTTTAAACCACAAAGTTCCATAAATTTGTTTGTATTTTCTTCATCTTCAAATAAATTTTTACCAAATATATTAATCATTTTTTCTTTATTTAGAAAAACTGATAATATTAAAAATACAAATCTACATATATCACATTCACAACACCAATGATTTAATCTATTATTGATTTTATAGTTTTTATTACAACTGACAAATATTTTATGATATTTTTCTAATTTTGAGAATATTTTTGCTATATGTAATTCTGAAATTGGTCTCAAAAAAGATACATAATTAAAACTAGAAATTATATGTCTTTTAAAAAAATCATTTACACTTTTTTCAAATTCAAATGATTTACTCCATTGATGGTTTACAATAATACCATTAAATTCTACATTACCAACATTAGCAGATCTTTCATTTGACACTAACACAGTATTGTATTCATATATTATGCTAGCTGCACAGAATATAAATGCTAAAATACCGCTGATTGGTACATGACCATTATATCCGCCAATAGATTCTAAATTATTGTTAAGTTCAAGTAATTTAGAAGATATTTTTCTATTTATTTTAAATGAATTTAAACCTGATATTTTTATTGTATTTTCTATTGCTTCTGCTGTTCCTACTGAACATAATAATACATTATTAAAATGTTTTTTTATTATTTCTAAAGTTGTAATAGAATCTTTACCACCACCAATAGGAATTATATATCCATTTTTAATCGGAAAATTTAGGCTATTGTTTTGTATGTTTTTGGTAAATGGAAATTTGATTCTATTATGTAAATCTGTTATGTTGTTTCTATAAATAAATTCCCCTAGACCGTTAAAATAAAAATTGTTAAAGAATTCCGCTTCTTCTTGAGTGAGTTCAAACGTTTTTATTTTAATATTTTTTGGAATAAATAACTTATAATAACTAATACCACAAGCTAAATGCAAATATTTGAAAGCTTTATCTAAAACATTTAATTCATCTTTTTTTAGAATTTTATTGCTAGGAAATTCAATTATTTCTTCAAAGAATAATTCGCTGTCGTAATAGTATCTGAGTGTTAATATTTTATTATTTTTCTCAAAACTGTATGATTCAAAAACGAAGGAGTTGTATTTATGCATTTTAAAAATTATTTATTTTTTTTAGTGATTCGGTAATAATACTTTCCAGAGTAAGGTATGGTTTTTCCGATATTATATTTAGGACTATATTTCTAACATAATTTTTTTGATAACCTAAACCTTCGAGTGCTGATATAGCGTCTGATATTATTTGTTTATTATTATTGTGTAAGGTTGCATTATTTTCTGAAGAATTAATAAATTTTATGTTTTCATATCCTTTCACAAAAGAACTGTTTTGTAGTTCAGTTATTATTCTTAACGCTACCTTAGAACCGACGCCCAGAGCTCTGCAGAATATATTCTTATCAGAATTAATTATCCCAGATATTATCTCATCAATTTCTGCTACACTCATTATTTTTAGTGCCACTTTATTTCCAACTCCACTAACTTTGCATAGAGTATTAAAACATCCTTTCTCTTTCAAAGTCTTAAAACCAAACAATGTTATGGAGTCTTCTTTGACTATAGTTTCTATATAAAAAATAGCTTTAGAACCAATAGTTAGGTCTGTACTTAATAATTTTGAGGAACAAAATACTCTATAGCCAACACCATTAACATCCAATATAATATAGTCATCATAAATTGAATCTATAATTCCGCTTAGTTTTCCTATCATTGTTAGAAATTAAATTTCTTTAATTGTACTGTTTATGGTTTATTTTTCAATTGGTATCTTTAACATTACTTGTCCCTTAAAGCAGCATTATATTTTTTATCAAGAAAACTTATTATATCATCAGAAATAGAATTTATTTCTTCTTTTGTTAAGGTTTTCAATTTTGGTTGAAAATGTACCGTTATTCCAATTGATTTTTTATCAGATAGTGAATTTTCAGAGTAGACATCAAATAAAAATATATCATCTATAAGTTCTTTATTAATGGAATAGATGTCTTTTATAATTGAACCAATTTCAACATTTTTATCTATAAAAAACGCAAAATCTCTATTAACTCCAGGTAAATCATTTGTGACAAAGGCTCCTTTTGTTTTACACTCTAAAAAGAGTCTTGATGGTAATTTATCAACAAAAAATTCAAAAATTACAGGTTTTTTTAAATTGAAATATTCAGATACACTTGGATGTAGTTCTCCAAAATATCCAATTAATATTTTACCCATGTAAACACTACTGCTTCTACCAGGGTGATAGTAATTTGGTGTATTTTTGTTGACTATTAATTTATTTTCATCAATTCCGAAGATACTTAATACATCAAACAAATCTTTTTTTACATCATAGATATCAAAATCTCTAGTTTCATTATATTGATCTTTAATTTTATATTTGCCTTGTCTAAC
>CASFUN010000035.1 GCA_949298005.1 uncultured Alphaproteobacteria bacterium
TAGAAGATGGCATTAAAGAACAACTTCTTTCAAATCCAAATGGTCTCTTTAGACAGATGTGGAGTATGCAGAGAGAGGGGGTGATTGTGTAGGGGAAATAATATTTATTAAAATATTATAAAAATTTAGTATAAACAACACAAAACTACTTGTAAAAATATAAATTATTTATTATAATATGAGTATAGAAAGTTTCCAATTGATTTGATAGATATTTCCACATCAATTTTATCTGCAAATTTAGCAGATTTTAATTCGGAGGCAATTAAATTAGAAAAAAGCGATTACATTCATATAGATGTGATGGATGGTCATTTCGTACCAAATCTAACATTTGGAACAAAGTTCATAAAAGATATAAAAAATAATAATCCCAATTTGAAACTAGACGTACATTTGATGGTAGAAAATCCTGAAAGTTATATAGAAGAAATAGCTGATATTGGTGTTGAGTTTTTAACAGTGCATTACGAAGCTTGTAAGCACCTAGATAGAGTTATAACAAATATAATAAACACAGGTACAAAAGCTGGCTTAGCATTAATACCAACCACTAATGAAAATGTTTTAGAGTATATAGTAGATAGGTTGGATTTAATTCTAATAATGACAGTAAATCCTGGATTTGGCGGACAAACTTTTCTAGAATCACAGTTACCTAAAATAAAAAAAGTAAAAAATCTTATTCAAAATACCAAAAAAACAATAAAATTAGAAGTTGATGGTGGCATAAATCAAGAAACAATCAAAAAAGTGATTATTAATGGAGCTGACATTGCTGTTGCAGGATCATATATATTTAACATGGATAACAATTACGAAAAAAGAATTAATATACTAAGATGGCAAAAATAATGAAATATTAATAAATATATATAAAACTTTTGTTTATAAAAATTTTTTTAATCTATATACTTGACATTAATGATGTTTGAGGTTATAATATTTTTTGAAAGACAAAAATAGTGTTTGTTTTTTATTTTTTTCCTTTATTTTTTTGAGAGAGCTCGTAGTTGTACGAGCTTTTATTTTGTTATTTATTATACTCAATTTATTAAAAATAGAAGTGTTAGAGTTAGTAATTAATATTAACTTTGATTATTATCCTACATTTAATTGTTTTGAATTGCCTATTTAATTCTTGATTTTTTAATGTTTAGTAATAATATGGAATTACATTCCTGAAATTACAAAAATGTGTCTATGTTAGCCAGAGTAATGACAAAAACAATTTTAGATGCTTCCAAATCATTTCCGGTTATACTATTAACTGGACCTAGACAAGTTGGAAAAACAACTTTGCTTGTTAATTGTTCTTCTAAAGACCGTAGTTATGTTACTCTTGATGATTTAGAACAGCGTCAATTAGCTAAGAATGATCCAAAATTGTTCATTGAAATGCATGGAACGCCTATCTTAATAGATGAAGTACAATATGCCCCAGAGTTGTTTAGTTATATAAAAATTCATGTAGATAAGCATAAAAAACCTGGTGATTTTTGGTTAACTGGCTCTCAAAAATTTCAGTTGATGAGCAACATATTTGAATCTTTAGCTGGAAGGGTAGCTATAATTGACATGTTAGGTTTATCCACAAGAGAAATAAAGAACGATATTATGAATTCTGAGGAATTTATACCTTCATTAAATATTCAAAACAATTTTAGTTACAATGAAACAATAAATATTGAAGAATTATATGAGATAATATGGATAGGTTCATTCCCTCAAGTTGTGATTAATAAAAACATATCAAAAGAGCTATTTTTTAATTCGTATTTACAAACGTATATAGAAAGAGATATCAAAGACGTTCTAAATGTTAGTGATAATATTAGATTTTACAACTTTATTAGAGCTATTGCCGCAAGAACTGGTCAATTATTAAACTACAGCGATTTAGCAAAAGATGTTGATATAGACCCAAAAACAGCTAAAGCTTGGCTATCAGTTTTAGAAAAATCATGTCTAGTGAAGTTATTAGAGCCATACTATAATAACATAACAAAAAGAATTGTAAAAACTCCAAAATTATACTTTCTTGATACCGGTCTTTGTTCATTCTTAACAGGCTGGAGTGAACCGAAAACACTAATGAACGGAGCTATGAGTGGTGCCATATTGGAAACCTTTGTTTTTTCTGAGATTGTTAAAAGCTATTACAATAAAGGCAGAACTCCTAGAATTTATTTTTACAGAGACAGAAGTCAAAAAGAAATAGATTTTTTAATAGAAAGCAACGACATTTTATATCCAATAGAAGTTAAAAAAACATTAATGCCAGATTTAAGAAATTTTAATCAGTTTTCTGTATTAAATGAATTAAAAAGGAAAATAGGTTGTAAGACTATTTTATGTCCCACCGATAAAGCTACTTTTTTATCTAGAGACATTGTTGTAAGGCCTATAAGTTCTATTTAATTTTTAGCTGCATATCAAACTGAAACCAAACGAGTTATGCTATTTTTAAAAGTGACAAAATGTCTTTCGATGATAACTATCAACTAATCCACATTCCTTAATTGCTTCAATATGCTGCTTAGTACCATAACCCTTATTTCTCAACCATCCATATTGAGGATACAGTAAATCCATCTGCCTCAATTCACGATCCCTCAGAACTTTAGCTATTATTGAAGCACAGGCTATTGAATAACTTTTTTGATCACCTTTAACAACTGCTATTGAATTTTTAACATCAATATCAGGAATAAAATCCCCATCTACAATTACATTATCAATATTACTACCATATTTATTCAAAAAGTCTTCATAGGCTAATTTCATAGCTAATTTTGTAGCGTTACGTATATTAATTTTATCTATAGTATCAGCATCAACAGAGCCGACACCATAAAACAAAAGACCTCTACCACTAAATTCAAGAATGTTTTCAAATATAGCTTCTCTTTTTATTTCACTTATTTTTTTAGAGTTATCAATATTATTTGGGAGATTATACTTATCCAACAATACACAAGAGGCATATACTGGACCACACAATGGCCCTCTTCCAGCCTCATCTATTCCAGCTACCGTACCGACTAAACTATTTTCTATTCTAAAACTTGGCATAATCTTTATAAAAAAAATGACTAACAAAATGTTAGTCATTTTCTAATAAATTCAAATAACTCAAAAATATTAAAATTTAAAATTGAAATCAAATATTATTGCTTCTCTATTAAAGTTATAGGAAACTTTATAGGCAAAATATTTTTTATCTAGACCTAGACCTAAAGACATATCAAATCCTTCAGGTGGTTTTGGATACAAAACAAACATTTGTGTAGTAATAGCCTTAACTTCATATGAATTTTTATAATCAGAAGCTATATCTATAATATACTTAAATTTAAATGACAAAGTATTTATCATCTCACCTAAAAATATACTCTTAAACATATCATTAATCGTTAAATCAAATGAAGGCATTGCATAAACACTATTGTAATTAGCAGTTACATCACCACCAAATTTTTTAAGATCATCTTCATCTATAATATTTTTCGAATCAATTTTTTTGCTAACTCCCAAGAATGATATCTTAGGTAAGAATGATGCTTTGCCAAATAATTTTGAAATTTCAAATTCTGTCTTATAACCAAGTCCTAACATAAAATTAACATCAAAATTTGATACATTACTTTCTACTGGTTCGTAAGCATCTTTTTCATAAGTTGAATTTTTTATATTATTAAAGTTTAAAGATAGCAAAACATCTAAAAATAAAGAAGAACTTTCATAATTTAGAAAGTTAAATCTTGTATAAAAACCACCATTCATATCAAAGGTACTAAATTTTGGGCTTAAATCAACACTACCTAAAAAATTATTAAGATTAAAAGGTTTAAAACTAAAGCTCAAGTGAGGTACCAATAAAAACTCTGAATTTTTTCCAAAATCAAAAATATATGAGTAACTACCATTAAAATTCTTCAGATTATAATCATGATTACTTTCGTATTTAAAACCACCTTCCTTTTCATACTCACTAACGTCTATTGATTTAAAATTACTACTAATAAAGTATGAATTAATGGAAATATGTTGTTTATTTTTATTTCTCAAAGAATCTAAAACATTATAATTCTGTTTTTCATATATGTCGATAATAGTAAGGATAGAATCTCTGTTCAATATTGTAAAATATCTTTCAATTTCAAAGGCATTTTTATTTTTTTCATCTTTATTATCAGCTGCAAAAACACAACTTACTTTTAAAAATAAAGATATAAAACAAACCAAACAAAAAATAATATTACATTTATTGTATTTTTTTTTCATTTAACTTCTCCTGTTTATTAATAAAATATTAGTATACTAAAAAATTATCTTCCTCTAAAAAATCTACATAAAACATATCCAGCTGCAGCACCAATACCAGCAATAACAGTTCCTCCAACTACTACATCTGTTGTTGTAAAATTACGATACCCATCATATTTAGTATTAGTTAAAGCTCTAACATGATTATTTGCATTTTCTAAAGCAGTTAATCTACTCATTATACCATTCAGATCGGTAGCTATAGTTTGTAGATTATCTATAAGTTTTAACATAACTGCTTCTCTCCTTTTCATTTCTTCTAAAAATTGTTCTCTTCTCAAAATATCTTCTGGTATATGTGGTATATTAATCTGTTGAATCAATTGCCGAGTATTTTGATTATTTCTTTGAAGAACAGTTTGTATTATATTTTCTAGTCCGTTATACTTATCAATAAAATGTATTTGCTGTTGTTCTTCATCCTCAGCTAATAATGGTGTATTTAAAACAGCGACTGTAGCAGGTTGTGGTGCAGGTCTTTTTAAAAGTTGTTTTCTAGAAGCAAAACACTCATTTTGCAAAAAACAAACAGACAAACTGACTATAATTAAATAGAATAATAAACTCATATTCTTATTAATAACTTTCATAACTTTCTCCAAATTAATTATTAATTAAATCAATCTTGATTAACTATAGGACTAAACAATACATGGCCTAACTCTTCTGTAACAGCTATAGAATCGTCAATCCTCGTATTTATTTTATCTAATCTTGAATTAATTTCAAGAGTAAAATTGTCAAATTTTGAATTTAATTGTTGAATTTGTTCTGTAATTAATCCTAATTTTTGTAATGTGGTATTCATTTGTTCTTCTTTTATCATATTTTGTTGTTGCTCTTGCACAATCGCTATAGCTCGTGGTTGTTGGATAGGCGTTGTTAAAAGTTGTTTTCTATTCATCGAAAAACACTCACTTTGCAAAGAACAAACAGACAAACCGACTGTAATCAAACCAAATAATAAATTCTTACAGTTCTTCTTAAAAAAGATAGACATAAACTTTATGTTTTGATTAAACTAATGTTAAGTTTAGATTATATAACATATAATTTCAATATGTCTTTGAAGATTTTTTTAAAAAACAAAAAAAGGTAACTTAATTATCTAAGTTACCTTAAAATCGATATTAATAATATTTAATATTACTTCCTACCCAAATCAGCACCAGTTTTTTGATCTACTTCCCTATAGCTGAGCTTAGGTTTTCCTTTCTTATCAAAACCTATAACTTTAACATTTATAGTTTTACCTTCAGTTAGAATATCATCTACAAAATCAACCCTATAATCAGCTAATTCACTGATATGAACAAAACCATCGGTATTTCCTGGTAATTGAACGAAAGCGCCAACATCAATTATTTTTACAACTTTACCATTGTATATCTTGCCAACTTCTGGTTCAAAAGTTAAAGCCTCTATCATGCTAATAGCTTTATCTATATCGGCATAAGAAGTTCCAAGAACTCTAACATTGCCATCTTCTTCTATGTCTATGGTTGTTTTGGTGGTTTCGGTAATATTTTTAATATTTTTACCTTGACTACCTATAATATCCTTGATCTTATCAACTGGTACTGTAATAGATTTTAGTTTAGGTGCTGAAGGAGCAACATGGTTTCTTGATTCTGTTATAGCTTTTGCCATTTTACCAAGAATATGTAAACGCCCAACTCTTGCTTGTTCTAATGCTGTTTGCATTATCTCACGACTAACTCCTTTGCATTTTATATCCATTTGCAAAGCAGTTATAGCCTCTTTTGTTCCAGCAACTTTAAAATCCATATCACCAAGATGATCCTCGTCACCCATTATGTCGCTAAGTACAATAAAATTATCGCCTTCTTTAACTAAACCCATAGCTATACCGGCAACTGGCGCTTTCATTGGAACACCGCCAGCCATAAGTGCCATAGAACCAGCACAAACTGTAGCCATAGATGAAGAGCCATTTGATTCAGTTATTTCAGAAACAAGACGTACTGTATAAGGAAATTCATTTTTGTTTGCTTTTATATTATTTAAAGCTCTCCAAGCTAGTTTTCCATGACCTATTTCTCTTCTGCCTGGTGCTCCTAACCTACCACATTCACCAACTGCATAAGGAGGAAAATTATAATGTAACATGAAAGTTTCTCTAAATAGATCTCTGCCAACACCGTCAACTATTTGCTCATCATAGGCTGACCCTAGTGTTAATACACATAATGATTGTGTCTCACCTCTGGTAAATAATGCTGAGCCATGTACGACCTCTAAAGGTAAAATATCAACTTCAACAGTTATAGGTCTAACTTGATCTTTGTTCCTACCATCTATTCTTTTACCAGTAGTTAATAGCTTATTTCTAACTATATCTTTTTCGATTTCTTTAAAAATATAATCAAATTTGTTTTGATATATTTCATCTGTATCTTCAGATACAAACTTTTCAAATAATTTATCTTTTATTTTCTCCAAAGTTTTAACTCTAGCCTGTTTTTCAATTATTTCATAAGCTTCAGAAACATCATCTCTTACAAATTCATTTATATTTCTTATAAGTTCACTATCATCATCTTCAGTTATTGTAAGTTTTTCTATGTTACACTCGGAAGCAAATTCTTTTATTAGTGTTACCACTGGTTTTAATGAATCATGCGCGAACTGAACAGCATTTAACATTTCTTCTTCAGAAAGTTCTTTAACTTCTGACTCAACCATTAATACAGAATCATCGGTACCGGCAACAACTAACTCTAGTTTTCCTCCATTGGAAAATGGATGTGCTGGATTTAAAATAAATTCACCATCTCTATAACCAACTTTAGCAGCTGCTATAGGACCTTCAAATAAAGCTTTAGATATAGTTAAAGCAGCAGAAGCAGCTATACTAGCAACAACCTCGACTGGACTGTCCTCGTCATGTGATAGCAAAGTACAAAAAACATTTGTTTCGTATCTATAGTTTGAAGGAAACAATGGTCTTATTGGTCTATCTATAAGTCTTGATACTAGAACTTCGTGGTCACTTGGTTTTGTTTCTCTTTTGATAAATCCTGGTGGTACTTGACCAGCAGCATAAAATTTTTCTACGTAAGATATAGTTAATGGAACAAAATCTATACCAGTTGTTTCTTTATTAGCTGTCGTAACATTTGCCATAACTATCGTGTTACCCATCTTCGCAACAACACTGCTTGCTTGTCTACCTATTTTACCAGTTTCTAAGCTTAGGGTTTTACCACCCCATTCCATCTCTTTTTTTATTATATTAAACATCTTAAATTCCTAATTGTTTTTGTTTGCTTTTAATCCTAACGATTTAACAAGCTTTGCATATCTTTCTGGAGACTTTTTACTTAAATATTTTAAAAGCCTCTTTCTTCTTGCAACTAATATCATCAAACCATTTCTGGAAGAAAAATCTTTTTGATGTATTTTTAAATGTTCAGTTAGATTTTTAATTCTTTCTGTCATAATAGCACATTGAACTTCTACTGAGCCAGTATCGCTTTCATTAGTTGCAAAATTACTTATTAATTGACCTTTTTTTTCTTTAGTAATTGTCATAATTATAACCTTCTGAGAATTATTAATAAAATATCTTAAATTGGTACCACCTCAAAATGCAGTTAACCAACAAACAAATATTATATAAGTAATTAAATAAAAAGCTAGGTAAATTTTTTCCTTGTCTTTAAGACATATTTTTTTATTATTAAGAAAAAATTGAGTTTCTATGTTAATAAAATTTAAAAAACTAAATGAAAAAGCAATTATTCCTGAATATAAAACGAGTGGTTCTGCCGGTTTTGATCTACAAGTCTTATTAGATAATGAAAAAGAAATTATAAAAAAAGGTGAAATAAAATTATTTAAAACAGGTCTAGCAATGTCATTGCCTAATGGTTATGAGGCACAAGTACGATCTAGATCCGGTTTATCACTTAAGAATGGAATTATAGTATTAAATGCTCCTGGGACTGTTGATTCTGACTATAGAGGAGAGATAGGAATAATTGCAATGAATTGCGGAAATGAAGATTTTATGGTTGAAAATGGCATGAGACTCGCTCAAATGGTAATATCAAAATATGAAAAAGCTGAAATAGAAGTTGTAGATAGCCTTGATGAAACTGAAAGAAATTCAGGTGGCTTTGGTTCAACAGGAGTAATATGAATAAAACAAGAATAGCAATAATATTTCTTTTATTATTTTCCTATAATAGTTCCTTTTCCGGACAATTTAATAAAAATGAAATTAGCATAATAGATAAAATAGAAAATTTTTTTAGAAATCTAAAAACAATTCAAGGTAATTTTGTTCAATTTAGCGAAATAAATGAAGGAATGTCAGAAGGAAAATTTTATATAAAAAAGCCCCAAAAAATTAGATTTGAATATACAAATCCCAATAATATATTAATAGTCAGCAGTGGTGACTTAGTAAATTACTATGATCGCGATTTAAATGAAATAACTATTATTCCAATATCAAAAACACCTATACCATTATTATTTAATAGTAATTTTTGCTTAGATGCAAACAAATCAAATTTAATTAACTTAGTAATAAATCCTGATGGTACAAAAAAAATTTTATTAAAAATGATTATTGAAGAATTGGAATATTTTGTTGAATATACATTTGATAACCAAATAACTAAAATTATGGAAATCAGTGTTTATGATGAAAGTAAACAAAAAACAACTTTATCGCTTTCACATACATTAATTAATAATGAAATTAATGATTCAATTTTTGTTTTCAAAAATCCAAGGTTATATAAAAATAGAAAATAATGTATTCTTACTTATCAGAAACACAAAAATTAGTTATAGATAGTATAGAGAAAGGTGATAATGTATTTATAACAGGAGCAGCTGGTACCGGCAAATCTTATTTATTACATTTTTTAAAAGATAGACTTAAAAATAAAAATATACATATTACAGCCACAACTGGTATAGCTGCCATTAATATAGGAGGGGTAACATTACACTCATGGGCAAATTTAGGTAAAGAAGATATACCAGTAATAGAAATAGCTAAAAAAATATTATCTGTTAGTGGTATTTATACAAGAAAAAAAATAATAAATACTCAGATATTGGCTATTGATGAGGTATCAATGCTTTCAAAAGAAACATTTGAAAATCTTGATTTACTTCTAAAATTAGTAAGGGATAACGAGAAGCCATTTGGTGATATACAGATTTTATTATTTGGTGATTTTTTTCAATTACCACCTGTTAATAGTAAAAACTTCTGCTTTGAAAGTAATCTTTGGCAAGAGGCAAATATTAAAACATTTATTCTAAAAGAAACATTTCGTCAAAAAAGTGAAAGATTTATAAATTTATTGGACAATATTAGACATGGTTTTATCAATGAAGACGATAAAAAAATACTTGAAACAAGACTTGGAGTTATAGATAAGAGTATTATTCGACCAACAATACTATCAACACATAATACACTTGTAGAAAAAATTAATTTTGAAAAATTAAATAATTTACCATCAAGAGAAATTACCTATACAGCTAAATTCAAAGGCGAACAAGATAAGATAGACTTACTGAAAAGAAACTGTATAGCAAAAGAATTCTTAACATTAAAAATCGGTAGTCAAGTAATGATGCTAAAAAATACGTATCAAAAGGATGGTATAATTAATGGTTCTACAGGCATAGTCGTTGGTTTTTCAAGCAAAAAAAATTATCCGATAGTAGAATTTACAAATGGTCAAAATATAGTAATAGTACCTGATGTTTGGGAGATAACAACCTTTAATAGTAATACCGGAGAGTTAGAGATATTAGCTACTATGTGCCAAATACCTTTAACATTATCATGGGCAATAACAATTCATAAATCACAAGGAATGACTATAGATAAAGCAGAATTTGATTTAGAAAAATCATTTGCTGATGGGCAAGTTTATGTGGCATTTTCAAGAATAAAGGATTTGGATGGACTTTTTATGAAAAGTTTCGACCATACAAAAATAAGAGTAAATAAAAAGGTCTTAGATTTTTATAAAAAATTTGAAAATAATTAGAAATAGAAAATTTTATTTTACATGGTGCGAGTGACGCGGCTCGAACGCGCGACCCCAACCTTGGCAAGGTTGTGCTCTACCACTGAGCTACACTCGCAACCCTTTTATGGTAAAGCTTCATTTTTTATTTTCAAGCTTAAAAAATCCTAATCAATATATTGTTTGACTTTGCTACTTAGTATTATTTGTAATACAGCAATAAACCATTGACATTAAAAATATTATCATAATAATTATTATGAATAATTCTTTAAGAAAATCCATTTATTAAAAAACCATATTTGATATGACAGATTTTGACAGTGAGAGTATTGCTATTAGTGATAATACTACGAATAATCAAAAAAAAACTAGAATTCCAAGAAAAAAAATAACTATAAACAAAGACATAGACTTTTCGGTAATAGAGAAAGAAAACTTTGAAATCCTACCAAAAGACAAAAAAGAATATGTACCAACAATCAAGGAAATACGTGATATGCCATTACTGGAAACAAAAGAAGATAAAATTAACTTTATATTAAGTGATATAGAAGATCAAAAGCCAAAAGAAGAGAAACCTACCAAAAAGGATTTAAATGAAATTTTAGAGGAGATAGTTAGAGAAGAACAACTCAAACAAAGTATTCCAAAAGAAATAATAGAATTAAATTTTCTGAAGAATAAAACTCCTAGAGAATTAATAACTTATGCTGATGGTAAAATAGAAAATATAAATGATATGCATAAACAAGACATGATTTATGCAATACTTAAAGAATTTTCAGATAGAAATCCCGAAAATATGATAGTTGGTGAAGGCGTTCTTGAAATATTACCTGATATCTTTGGTTTTCTAAGATCAACCAACTCCAATTATGTTGCTGGCCCTGATGATATATATGTTTCCCCAGCCCAAATAAAAAAATTTGGATTAAGAAATGGAGATGTTATTAAAGGTAAAATAAGAGCTCCTAAAAAAGGTGAAAAATATTTTGCTCTATTAAAACTCGACACAATTAACGGACTTACAGTTGAAGAGTCTAAACATAGAATAAGATTTGATGACTTAACTCCACTGTATCCACATGAAAAGTTAAATTTAGAAGATACAGATGCGTTCATTAATAAAAAAGATGATAGCTCAAGAATTTTGGATATAATTTCACCAATAGGAAAAGGACAAAGAGCTTTAATAGTAGCTCCTCCTAAAACTGGAAAAACTACTCTCATGCAGAATATAGCACATTCTATAACTAAAGCACATCCAGAAATAGTCCTTATGGTACTATTAATAGATGAAAGACCAGAAGAAGTAACTGATATGGCTAGATCTGTACAGGGTGAAGTTGTAAGTTCTACATTTGATGAACCAGCCTATAGACATGTACAACTTGCTGAAATAGTTATTGAAAAAGCACAAAGAATGGTGGAAAATGGTAAAGATGTTGTTATTTTACTTGATTCTATTACTAGATTAGCAAGGGCATATAATAACGTTGTACCATCTTCAGGAAAAGTTTTAACTGGTGGTGTTGACACAAATGCGCTTCAAAAACCTAAAAGGTTATTTGGTGCTGCTAGAAATATAGAAAATGGTGGTTCTCTAACTATAATAGCTACAGCTCTTGTTGAAACTGGTTCAAAAATGGATGAAGTCATTTTTGAAGAATTTAAAGGAACTGGTAATAGCGAAATAGTACTTGATAGAAAAATATCTGATAAACGAATATTCCCAGCTTTAGATTTGATTAAATCTGGTACTAGAAAAGAAGAGTTGTTGCTAGATAAAGCTATATTGTCTAAAACTTGGATGCTAAGAAAAATCCTTTCAACTATGGATACTGTTAGTGCTATGGAATTTATGAAAGATAAGTTAGATATTACAAAAAATAATGCTGAATTCTTTAATACGATGAATAAATCTGTATAATTTATAATAAAATATTTTGATATTAACCCATCTATTGGAATTAACACAAAATAATTGTTTACTCTACAAGAATAATAACAATTGATTTATAAAAAAAATTAAGATAAGTTATAGTTATTATTTAAAGATAAAATTAATATGGCAAATTTCAAAGAAACATTAAAAAGAGTAGTAACTCCTATAAATCAAGAAGGATATAACATAATAATTTTAACAGCAGTAGTAGCTGCTTTATTAGCAATGATATCACATTTTTCAGGACTTATATCAGTTATTTTTTTATTATTTTGTATTTATTTTTTCAGAGATCCAAAAAGATTCACGCCAGATGATGAAAATGTATTTGTTGCACCAGCCGATGGAGTTATAGACGCAATAGAAAACATTGCTCCACCAGCAGAGTTAGAAATGGACGAAAATATAAAATGGATCAGAATCAGTACATTTCTAAGTGTTTTTAACGTTCATGTGCAAAGGATTCCCTTTGATGGCAAAATTATAAAATTACATTATAGAGAAGGAGCTTTTTTGAATGTTTCAGTAGATAAATATAGTAAGGATAACGAAAGGCAATCTTGTGTATTAGAAACAAAAAATGGATTACAAATACCATTAGTTCAAATAGCTGGCCTTATAGCCAGAAGAATAGTTTGTAATTTAAATGTCGGACAAGAAGTTAAAAAAGGTGATAAATATGGTATTATTAAGTTTGGTAGTAGAGTTGATATATATCTGCCAGAGGAAGTTGTACCTTGTATCAAAATTGGTCAAACTATGATTGGTGGCGAAACAGTTATAGCAAAACTAAAAAAATAATTTAAAAATAGGATTCTATATGGAAAAAGAAGAAAATGTAAGTTTTGAATTGGTGAAATTGATACCAAATATGATAACTTTATCATCACTATGTATTGGTTTGCTATCGGTAAGAATGGCTATAGTTGGTGATTTTGTTTCTGCTATATATTGCATAATTATAGCATGTTTATGTGATGGCTTTGATGGTAATGTAGCAAGAAGGTTAAATGCTTCTAGTGACTTTGGAGCACAACTTGATTCACTTTCCGATTTTTTTTGTTTTGGTATAGCACCTGGTTTTATAGTCTATTTCTGGAAAATGCAGTATTTTGACATATATAAAGGTATTGCTTGGATACCAGTATTATTGTTAGCTGCATGTATGGCAATAAGATTAGCTAGATTTAATATTGATCTTAATAATGAAGATAAAGAAAACCCTCTAAATAAGCACTTTTTTAAAGGAATACCTGCACCTATGGATGCAGCATTGGTTATGTTACCTATGATAATATCTTATGAATTTAATCTAGATATAGCTCCAATTTTAGTAATTCTTAACACCACCATTATAGCTATTATGGCTGGAAGTACTATTCCAACTCCTTGTTTTAAAAAAATAAAATTTAAAAATAAACAAAAACAATTTGTATTAATTATTATTGCAATATTTCTTATAGGTTTATTATTAAAGACATGTTTTACTGCTATATTAATATGTACTCTTTATATAATATCTATATTTTTGTCATGGTTCTATTATATAAAGTTTAAGAAAGAACTGAATTAGCTTAGAATGAACAGTTATAAGAGTTTTTATAATTTATTTTTAATTTTATTTATACTTAATAGTTGTACAAAAACAGTTGTCGTCAAAGGTAATGATGTTATTGAAAAAATAACAAGATTATATCGAGATGCCAATCAAGTTAAATCAGATTTAATTATTGAAGAACAAATAAAAGACAGTATAAATAAAGATAAATCTGATTTTTTGTACGCGAATAATTTAGCAGATTTTGCTTATTATGATGTTAAAGTTATGGAAGGAAGGGTTATGCTAACAGGAGTCGCTTTTGATACAAAAACAAAATCATTTTTAGCCAATAAAGTGACAGAAAATCTGAAAGTTAGATGTATTCTTAATGAAGTTTCAGTAAAAGATAAAAAGAGTTTTTCTTTTATAAAAATGAAAGATTACTTTTTAGAAAAAAGTATATATATGAAAGTATTTTTCAAGTCTAAAATAAAATCGTTAAATTATGAAGTCTCTGTTATAGATGGGATTGCTTATATTATTGGTATAGCAGAAGACCAAGAAGAACATGAGCTTTTATTAAACCTTATAAGTACAATTAAAGGTATAAAACAAGTTGTAACTCATGTTATAACAGTTGATAGTGATTTAAAACTTAAAATTGAATATATATAGTAACAATTTATGGAGTTTAAAATGAAAGAAGGTATCATTAGAAGTATTTCTGGAATTGTTATAGGACTTTTTACCTTAAGTTTTATCTACTCTAGAAGTATATTTTTCAGTTTTTCTTTTATTTTTATTATTGGTCTATTTATGGCTATGGAATGGAATAATATAAAAAAAGATGCTAAAAATTCAAAATACTGGGCATTTTTAGGAGTTTTTTATATATTTATAACACTATTACCATTATTAAAAATAAAATTTATTAGTTGGTATGGAAGACATATACTAATGTGGATATTTATATTAGTCTGGTCTACTGATACTTTTGCATATTTTGTTGGTAAAGTTTTAAAATTAGGGAAGCATAAAATTAATGAAATTAGTCCAAAAAAATCTTATGAAGGCCTATTAGGTGGTATTATAGGTTCAATGTTTTTTTGTAATATTTTTGCTAAAATTTTTTTACCACAATATAGTTTGATACTTTTTTATTTTACGCCGATATTATGTTGTATAGAACAAATTGGTGATTTCACAGAATCTTATATCAAAAGAAAATTTGATGTTAAAGATAGTGGTAATATAATACCAGGTCATGGAGGCTTTTTAGACAGATTTGATGGATTTTTGTATCTGTCATTCTTAATGTTATATATTTTAGAATTTATTTAATTATGTATAAAGAATTAGAAAATATAAGGCTCCTGTGTCAAAATTGTAGTAAATGTCAATTATCAAAGACGAGAACCAATGTTGTATTTTCTGACGGTGTACCAAATAACAAATTGATGCTTATTGGTGAAGCCCCTGGCTATTATGAAGACCAAGAAGGAAAGCCGTTTGTTGGAAGATCAGGCCAATTATTAGATAAGATATTAGAATCTGTTGGATTATCTAGAAATAGAGACCTTTATATTTGCAATGTAATAAAGTGTAGACCTCCAGAAAATAGGAACCCATTGCCAGAAGAGCAAATATCGTGTAAGAAATATCTTGATGCTCAAATAGAAATTTTAAAACCAAAAATAATATTGTTGTGTGGTAGTATTGCTATGAGAGCTATGTTAGATACAAATGTTGGTATTACAAAAAACCGTGGCAAATGGTTTGATGGGCCAAATAACTCAAAAATGATGCCAATTTTTCATCCTTCATATTTACTTAGAAACAATACTAGAGCAGAAGGTGGTCCAAAATGGCTAACTTGGCAAGATTTTAAGGAAATAAAAAGAGAGTTTGACAAATTAGTATAGATTTAATATATACCAATTAAGTAGACATTTTATAAGATTGTAATATCATATTCATATATAATAATAATTATTTATGCTTGATAAACTTTTTGTTTTCGATATAGAAACAGTCCCAGATACAGATATACTAAAAAATTTAACCGGTAGTATTACTCAAGATCTATTTGAAAAACGCAAAGAATTAGAAAATTATCATATAGAAGTTTCTGGTGGAAATCCATTCCCAAGACAACCATTTCATAGAGTTATTTCGGTTAGTATATTAATTGCCGATATAGTTAAAAGTAATAATTATGAGTACTACGAAATAATTAAGTTAGGTACAATATCAAGTTTAGATAACGCTGAAAGCGATATAATTAGTAAATTTTTTGATTGTTTATTTAAGTATACTCCAAGAATAGTCAGTTATAACGGTAGAACTTTTGATATACCCGTTATGAAATATAGAGCAATGAAATATGGTATATCTATTGAAAAATTGTTTAAAGCTGGAGATAAATGGAATAATTATACACAAAGATATTCTTTATATTGGCATTGTGACTTATTGGAAGCATTATCAGATTTTGGTGCATCTGCAAGATGTAAAATGAACGAAGTATGTAGTATATTAGGTATACCAGGCAAAATTGGTATAGATGGTTCAAAAGTAACAGAATTATATGATCAAAATTTACTTAAAACTATAGATGATTATTGCGAAACAGATGTTTTAAACACATACTTAATATATTTGAATTATGCATTACTTTCTGGACTAACGAACAAAGAAAATTTCATAAATATGAATCAAGATATAATAAAATATCTTAAACAAAAAAACTTTTCATACTCATATGAGTTCTTAGATCAATGGAAAAATGTTGATATAAGAAATCTTAATTTTAATGTTTAAAATGCGAGCGCTGCTCGCCCATTATTAATAGCTAGCGGATCTATTCCGCTTTCTTGCATCTTAGCTTGCATATCGTTAATTCTAGCTTGTTCTCTTTCTAATTCTTGTTTCTTTTTCATATCATTAGCTGTTGCGGCAAGACAAACAACTGCCATTTGAGCCGCTATAAATTGATTCATAGCAACTAATATAGTTGAAACATTTTTGGCAATTTCTTGATCTCATAGATTTAAATTACCAGACCTTGATTTAGTTTCTAACATTTCATTGACTTTTTCAACATTTTGTATTTTTAATTCTGGTGATACATTTTCATCATGAATTAAGACTTCCAAATCTTCGCTTATTGTATCCAATGACTCTTTTTTTGACAAAGACGGTAAAAGTCATTTTTATCTAATCTGCATGCTGTTCTGGTACAAAAACTTCCATTTCTTGGTCAATTTCTCTTTCTTTTGACTCAATATTTCTTTTGAATTCTTCTAATTTTTGTTTGTCAGCTTCGTTTGCTGAAGCTAGTCTATGACATCCTTCATGACGTAAACTATTCAATTCATCTACAAGCCAACTATCAATTTCAGCAACTTTTTTTTGAAATGCTATAAGCCTACTTTCTATTTTTACTTTTTCTTCATCACTTTTTCCATCAACTAGCTGTTTATAAACATTTCCGCCATAACCAAGACTAGCTGTATCCAAAACTCTGGTTACTACACCATTTAATATATTTTTACCAATGTCTTTTAATTTAGAGAAAATACCAGATATTCCCTTTTTCTCCTCAAATTCTGGGTATTCTTTTTTTAAAGCCATGGCCTTTTTTTGTGCTATTAATTTTAACACTTCAGCTCTTAGCTCTATAGTATCTTCAATTAATTGATTTTGCTTGGATTTCCCTTTTTTATTTTTTAATGTTTCCAACATAGTATCTTCTATAGTTTTTACTTTATCTCTTAAGAGTGTCAATTTTTTCTCTTTTTCTTTTTTTATGGTATTTTTATAACATGTTTTAGCTCTTTGTGATAATCCATTAGTACTTAGTCCACGATATTTTTTTTCTTAAATATTCTAACAAAAAATCTCTTCAGTCTTGCAAAAAACCCTAATTTTTCTTTTCGTTTTTTCTCATGCACTTCCTTTCTGTTATTTAAGGTAGAAAATTGTTCGAGTACATCTGAAGCATCTATAGCTGTATTAATTTCTACAGCAGCCGCCACAACTCCAGAAGCTGCTGAAACAATTTTAGAACTGCTATTAGCAGCTGTTTTTGCAGCTACTCTTGTACCTTTCGCTGTCCAATATCTTATTTTACTTTCTAAGTCTGGTGTGTATTCATATACTTTTTTTATACAATTATAATATTCTCTCTCGTTTTTAGTTAAATTTCTTTCTTCATCAGCCGAAAGTTCTTTTTCGAATTTATTGGTGTCAATTTTATATTTTTCGAGTAGAATATTAGCATAGTTTAAATATGCTTTAGATATCCCTTCTTTTAGTGAGTTATGTAAAGAGTTACGTCCAGATTTTGTATAAAATTTTTAACAAAATCATTCTCCATGAGTTTTATTTGCTCTTGACAGATTATTTCTATAAGTTCTGTATCGATATCATTATTATTTATAATCGAAGTAAAAAGGTCTGACTTACTAAAATACTCGTCAACAGTATAGCAAGGCTTGTTAACTAATAATTCTATTGTTTTTTCTAAATCTTGATAGTCAGAATTTAATTGTTTATCATCTTGAGTCAATGGCAAAACAATAGAAAGTAATTGAATTTTATCTATAAGACCGTATACAGTTGTTTTTTGGGAATTTATTTCCTCTTTCAGTATCTCATAAATTTCAGATTTTTGTTTTTTATCTTTACACCAAAAAAAACAATCACTGCTTAGCCTTTCCCAGTCTTCATCTTCTATTCTTTTTTTTATTGTGGCTCCTATATCTTTTATATTAAATATTTGGTTTTCTTCAGACTTAAAATCTACAGAAAAATTTGTTAATACTGGTTCTGAATCTAAAATTAGTATTTGAGAATTAATACTTTTATTTCTAGTAACTCTAGTTAAAACATCTTCATCTAATTCTTTTAAGTTATCTTTAATTTTATTAACAACAGAAAATAAAACATCATCTGATAAAATATTTAATAAACCATTTTTTTGGATGGACTTAACTTGTTCTGCAGTTAAATTTTCTGCTTGTTCTACAGTTAAATTTTTCAAAAATTCTTGATTTGCCGATATTACATCAGCTCTTAAACTTGGTATAATTATTATATTGCCTCTATTTCTGGTATTTTGA
>CASFUN010000036.1 GCA_949298005.1 uncultured Alphaproteobacteria bacterium
GAGAACATTTACAACAATATCGTTATCTCTAGAATGTTCCCCAACTATCATACCTTCATATACCTTATCATGTGGTTCAACAAACATTGTTCCTCTATCTTGTATATTAAACAAAGCGTAAGGTACAGCTTCACCTTGATCTGTGGATATAAGAACTCCTTTTCTTAAAGTCTGTATTTCTCCTTTGTACTCTTGATATGAATGAAATGTTTTATTGAGTACACCAGTTCCTTTTGTATCAGTCATAAATTCACTTTGATAACCAAGCAAACCTCTAGATGGAACTAGAAGTATCAACCTTGTTTTTCCATGTCCGCAAGGCTTCATTTCTTTAAGCTCTCCTTTTCTTTTACTTAGTTTTTCGACAACACAACCACTAAATTCGTCATCGACATCAATTACTACCTCTTCTATAGGTTCTAATTTTTTTCCATTTTCATCTGTATGAAATAACACTTTTGGCCTTCCAACTGACATTTCATAACCTTCTCGCCTCATGGTTTCTATTAGAACACCTAATTGCAATTCACCTCTACCACCAACTTCAAAGCTATCGGAACCTTGTGTTTCTTTAACTTCTATGGCTACATTACTTTCTTGTTCTGCTAATAATCTGTCTCTTAATAATCTTGATGTAACTTTTGTTCCTTCTTTTCCTGCTAATGGCGAATCATTTACGCTTATGGTTACAGCCATAGTAGGGGCATCAACTGGAGTAGATTTTATCGGCTTATCAATATTTATATCACAAATAGTATCGGCGACATTAGTTTTTTCTAGGCCAGCTATAGAAATCATATCTCCAGCTTCAACTTCTTCTACAGGCACTTTTTTTATACCTCTAAACACAAACATTTTAGTCAACCTTCCTCTCTCAACGAGTTCTCCGTTAAGGTTTATAGATTTTATAACCATATTTATGTTTGCTTTACCACTGTATACTTTTCCAGTTAAAATTCGACCTACGTATTGATTATAATCAAGAATTGTTGCTAACATTGAAAATGGAGCATTTTTATCAACAACTGGTTCTTTTACATAATCTATTATTAAATCAAAAAGTGGCTTTAAATCTTTGTGTTCATCATTGAGATCTTTTACGCACCAGCCATCTCTACCAACTGCATATAATACTGGAAAATCTAATTGTTCATCATTCGCATTTAAATTAACAAATAGATCAAATATCTCATTTAGAACTTCATCAGGTCTAGCATCACCTCTATCTACCTTATTAATAATTACTATAGGTTTTAAACCTAACGCTAAAGCTTTTGATAATACAAATTTTGTTTGAGGCATTGGTCCTTCTGCGGAATCGACTAATAGGATTACACCATCTACCATAGATAAAACACGTTCAACTTCTCCGCCAAAATCTGCATGTCCTGGTGTATCAACTATATTTATTCTATTTCCATTATATTCTATTGAAGTACATTTAGCTAATATTGTTATACCACGTTCTTTTTCTAAATCGCCACTATCCATAACTCTTTCATCTATTTGTTCATGTTGAGAAAATGTCCCACTTTGTCTTAGTAATTGGTCGACCATAGTAGTCTTTCCATGATCAACATGTGCGATTATGGCTACGTTTCTTATACTCATAATTTTGTTGATAACTCAGATTATTAGGTATAATATATAGTTTACTAAATAAAAAACAACTTGTTAAGATTGTAATGTAAATCAAATATTCACAAAATCTTTAGGTTTAATATTCCAATCTAAAACATTCCAAAAATTATCATTTTGATTTTTTTCAAATATACACAATGCTGAAGTTGATATCTTTATATTATAACTTTGAATGAATTTTTCAAAATCACCTGTTAAATATGGTGCAGACCTAGCTATACCATTACTAGTAAAAACCATAATTAACTTATCTGTATATTTATCTTCTATCATCTTAGCAAAATTATACCAATTTTGTATAGCTTCATCAGGATTAAATATCCAGCCTTTTGGCACAATAGCGTTTTTATCCCATTCTTCTAAAGCATCCTTTCCTATTCTGCCTATAACTTCTTCTTCTGTTTTTGCCTCATCTGGTCCATAATCTATTTCATTAAATATCTTATTTTTTTCTATATCTATTGATATTCCAGCTTCTTTAAATGCTATTTCGGCTGTTTGATAAGTTCTTTTTAAGTCAGATGCAAAAACTTTATCTGGTATAATATTTTTTAATTTTAAATATTTACCAAGCAAAATTGCCTGTTCTTTGCCACTATTGGAAAGAGGTAAATCAGTTCTACAACCAACTCTTAAACATATTTCACCTTTATCAAAAGTGTTACCGTGTCTAACTATTATTAATTTAGTCATTTATAATGAATTTATAATAAATAAAGAAATATTATATTAGCTTATTTTTTAAATTAAATAACTAATTTAAGGAGATTTCTACTTATTTTTTATTTAGAAAACTTTAAAAAGTTTTACAATATATATTGTATTATGTTATTTTTTATGAAATAATATATTAAATTACTTTGGATTATATATATAATCTTAGGTAATATTGATTTTTTAATTATCATGGAAAAAGGAGGTTTTATGAATAAAAAAATATTGTTGCAAGTAGCTATGTTTGTTTCATTATTTTCTGTGAACGGTATGGTATATGGGATAAATAGAACGCTAGATTATGGTGATGGAGTTATTTATGAAGGCGAATTGAATATAAAGAATTGCCTGATGGAGGCAGATTTAATTTTATAAATTGGATTATATATAAATTTTTTGGAGTTATAGAAGCACATGGAAGTGGTAAACTTACTTTTAGAGAAGGTGATTTCTATTAAGGTAATTTTATACATAGAAGAATGACTGGTAGGGGCAAACGTACTTTTACAGATAGCAGTTTTGTTGAAGGTGATTTTAGGGATGGAGAAATGACTGGGAAAGGTAAAATTGTTGGGGTAGATGGTAGCATTATTCAAGAAGGCAGTTTTTTTAATGGACAAAGAGTTGATTCATATAGTATATTTGTAAGAGACGGTCATGCTATTTATAAAGATCTCATTACAAATGAGGAAACAGTTAATTAAAAAACTGACAAAAAAGTGTAGAAATACATTTATGATAAGGAAATTCTTTATTAAGAATCAGCAAAAAAATAAATTAGCCAAATATGGGTAATTTTTACGAAAAAATTAATCAAAATAGTTTATTTATTACTAAATGATAGTTGACTACAGGTATAAAAACAATCAAATTTTTTGATGATAATTTATACCTGTTATAAATTTCTATTTTTATATTATTTTGTCTTTATATTTTGTTGTTTTTAAATAAAATTTGATTATTGCTTATTAGTTTTAATTCAAGCCATTACATCTTTACTTTCCTTTTTAAAAAACTATTATTATTAACAATAAGTTCAAATAAAAATATGACTGAACAACCTAAAAAAAAAGAAGAAATATCTTCCGAAAATAACGATAATCAAGTTTCAGATAACAATATAAGCAACGGTGAAGAATCACTTGAAGAAAAAGAGTTTGAATCTGAAAATAAAAACAAAACAAATGATAATTCAGTCACTGACATAGACTTCAGTTCAATAAATTACAAAGATTTTGAAAAAATAAACCAAGAACAGATTGACCTTTATTATATGTTGAATGATAATAAAAACAATATCGAGTTTTTAAATGAAGATCTTGTAGTAATGAGTAAAAAAGAAGAAGAAATTAAAGCTTTAAAAGCTAAAGAAAAAGAAGAATTTGATTTTCAAATGGAAGAGCTTGTTAATACCGGGGATGAAATTAAAGTTGATTTAACTGGAATAATTGATGATATAGAAGAACAAAAAAATAAATCATGAACTTAGACAATAATATAGTTAAAAATACTAACAAAAATGAATTTGATGCAGGTCTAGAAAATTCTTTAAGACCATTAAATCTTAATGATTTTATTGGACAGGAAGAAACAAAACATAATTTAAAAGTATTTTTAGAAGCTGCTAAAATTAGAGGAGAGAGTTTAGACCATACTTTATTTTATGGTCCCCCAGGCTTAGGAAAAACAACTTTATCTCACATAATTGCAAATGAAATGGGAGTTGGTTTCAAGAGCACTTCGGGACCGATACTTTCTAAAGCAGGAGATTTAGCGGCAATACTTACAAATCTTCAACAAAATGACGTTTTATTTATAGATGAAATACATAGATTACATAGTGCTGTTGAAGAAGTTTTGTATTCTGCTATGGAGGATTTTAAACTTGATATAATAATAGGTGAAGGACCTGCAGCTAGAACTATAAAAATTGATTTACCACAGTTTACACTTGTTGCTGCAACTACAAGACTTGGACTTTTATCAAATCCATTAAGAGATAGATTTGGAATACCTTTAAAATTGAATTTTTATAAACCAGATGAATTAGCAAAAATAATAAATAGAGATGCACAGATACTTAATACAAAAATAGATAATGTTGGTGCTTTGGAGATAGCCAAAAGATCAAGAGGTACTGCCAGAATAGCTATAAGGTTATTAAAGAGAGTTAGAGACTTTGCGATAGTTGCTGGTAAGACTGTGATAGATAAAGAAATAGTTGATTTATCTTTGGATAGATTAAATATAGATAGAATTGGCTTAGATAGTTCTGATATTAAATATCTAATGTTTATAATAAATAATTATCATGGTGGCCCAGTCGGAATTGATACCATATCCGCTGGCCTATCTGAAGAGCGTGACTCAATAGAGGATACTATAGAGCCATACCTTATACAATGTGGTTTTTTAAATAAAACTCCAAAAGGAAGAGTACTTACAGATATCGTATATAATCATTTAGGAATCAAAAGAAGCTCTTCTAGTGAAATTGATCCGAGATTATTTGATTAGTTTTGTTTTATAAATTCTATTAAATACTTACTGGCAATACCTGTAACGTAAAATATAAAACAAAATGTAAATACTTATTAGCAACGTCATTAATTTTACAACCACCCTTGACAACTCCAAATTACTACACTACTATCATAACATATCATTACTATTATAAATCTTAGTAATATATACTATATTAGTAATAA
>CASFUN010000037.1 GCA_949298005.1 uncultured Alphaproteobacteria bacterium
AATTTTGATGCCTCCCGTATAGTTCAAACAGGAGACAGGGTAATGCCCAGAACAGTATTTGAGAATTTATATGTGATTATATTTGAAGGATTTTAAAAGTAGAATATTATGAAGGAGACAAATACTTGAATTAAATAGGAACTTTTATATATTATTAATCAACTACTTATATTATTATAATAATGACATTAGATAATTTACAAGAAAAAGATATATTATATCCAGCTTTTAAAGAGAATAACTTTACGATAGCTTTTGCTTCAGATAATAACTATGTAGGATATTTATCTGTTGCAATGTTATCATTAATTGAAAATTGTTCCAATAGATATAATTATGATATTGTTGTATTAGAGAATAATATATCCAATAAGAATAAAAAATTACTTTATAAAAAATATCTAACTATAAAAATGTTTCATTGAGATTTTTTGATGTACAAAGATTTTATGATGAGAATAAGGATGTTGAGTTTAAAACTTTAGAGTATATCAGCATAGCCACATATAATAGATTATTTATTCCAGAAATTTTCAAAAACTACAATAAGGTACTATATCTAGATTGTGACATAGTAGTAAAAGGAGATTAAGTGATTTGTATGAAATAGAATTGGAAGAAAATTTGATAGCAGGAATTGCAGATATGAGTGTATCTAATTTGAAAACAGAATATGGTGATTCAACTGCTTTATACAAATTTGGAGATATAAATGCTGGAGTAATTTTATATTATGTTAAAAAATGTTTAGAAAATAATTTTGTAAAGGAATGTTTAAACAATGTTCCAGTTTCTAAATATTCTGATCAAGGAGTTGTGAATATGACATGTAAAGACAGAATAAAATACATTGACTACAGATATAATTTCTTTGCATATACCCTTGATGATGAAGAAGATTTAGAAAAATATATGCCAGAATATATAATGAATGATATTAGAATTATACATTTTACTGGAGCTAAATGTTGGTTTAAAGATTTTGCACATAATTCTAATATAAATTGGTTCTATCATTTTGAAAAGACACCATTTTTCACAATATTTACTCTAATTGTTTTAAAATTTGAATTTATCAGATATAAAATCTGTATAAAAACAAGCAGAGGAGAAAAACAAAAGAAATATATTAAGAAGGTTAAGTTTTAGGGGAGATACTTAAAAATTAGGTTTATTGTAAATGGTGTTATTTAGTATATGTATTAGCGGAAAAGAAATAAAATAAGTAAGGTCTTATTTTTTATAAATTTTCTGTTTTAGAGATCTAATTTGTTTTAAATGCTCGTTATAATCAGTAGAGAATGTATGACCACCATTTACATCTTTAACAAAAAATAGATATTTTGTTTCTGCCGGTTCTAATATAGATCTTATAGAATCGCGTCCAGGATTACAGATAGCTGTTTTAGGTAGTCCATTGATTTTATATGTATTAAATTCATTCTTTTGTCTTATAAGAATATTGGTTTTTATATCTTTTTCTTTAGATACATCACCTTTTGCATAAGCATAAATAGCTGTTGGATCTGATTGGAGACGCATATTCATTTTTAGTCTGTTTAAAAAAACTGAAGCTATTAGTTTTCTTTCATTTGATAGGCCAGTCTCTTTTTCTATTATTGAAGCCAATATAATTAAATCCTTTTTAGTTTTTATATAGTCTTTATTCTGGTAATTATTCCATATTGAATCTACAAAATTCTTCATACTTTTTTGCATCCTCAGTATAATTGAGTTTTTGGTGTCATCTCTTTGGAATTTATAAGTATCCGGCATTAATGTTCCTTCTTCTATAAGATGTTTATTTTTTATTTCTCCCGAAAGAAACTTATTTGATTCAATTAGACTAAATACTGAATTATTTGAAAAACCTTCTGGTATTGTTATAGTTCTATAATAAATATCATGGTTCTTAAATTTTTTTAGTAAACTTAAATAAGTATCATTTTTTTCAATTTTATATTCCCCATATTTTATGGATTTATTAAAAAAAACTAATCTGATTATTACTTTGAATATTATTGGTCTTCTTATTAAGTTGTCTGAATATAATTTATCCACTACTCTGTTTAGAGGTATGTTTTTTTCTATATAAAATATATTATCACTACTGAATTCTGTACTCAAATATTTTTTTATACAAAAAAATACAGTTAATAATAGTATCAAGACAATAGTTATTATTTTTTTCAAATAAGCTTTATGTGAAATATAAATTAATATAGAAAATTATTTGTAAATTTTCAACATTTCATATTTTTAAAGTTATATCTTATATTGTCTTTTTGCCATTTTAATTTATTGTATGTATAAATGAAAAATTATATTTATGTTTGATCCAAGAATAATTTTTAGCATATTTTTTGGCTTATCATTAATCAAAAAATTATTAATAACATTAATTTTACTAATCATATTAGGATTTATAATATATAAATATTCAGGTATTGATTTCAAATCACTATTATATAGTTACAAAACAGTAAAATTAAGTTTTGAATCATTTATTTTAAAAATAAAAGGTCTATTAAAAATATAATGGAGTCAAAACTTTTTGTATACTTAGATAAATATAAGGAATTATTAGGAAATAAAAATTTGGCAATTGGAGTTTCTGGCGGTTCTGATTCTTTAGGTTTACTTTTAATAGTAAATGGATGGGCACAAAAAAATAATTGTGATATTACAGCCATAACTGTCGACCATAAATTAAGAAAAGAATCTACTATGGAAGCCAATTATGTTGCAGAACTTTGTAAAAAAATAAAAGTTAAACATGTTATATTAACATGGAATTGTGAAAAACCAACCAGTAATATCGAATTAAAGGCCAGAGAAGCAAGATACAAATTTATATCTAAATATTGTAATGAAAATTCAATAAAATACTTACTAACAGCTCACCATATGGATGATCAAGCTGAAACATTCTTTATTAGATTGTTTAGGGGTAGTGGGGTTGATGGTCTAGCGTCGATGCAAGATATAAGCAATCTATATGGTTTAACTATTATACGTCCTTTTTTAACTATACATAAACAGCAAATAAAAGATTATTTACTAGAAAACAATGTAAAATGGCTAGAGGACGAAAGTAACTCTGATGAAAAATTTATAAGAAATAAAATTAGAAATTTTATAAATAGTTTTGAGAATAGTTATGAAATAGTTAATAGAATAAATTTTGCGATTGATGAAATTAATCAAACTAAGGAAACAATAAATATTTTAATTGAAAAAATAGAGCAAAATAATGTTAAATTTGATCCATTTGGTTCGTGTATTTTTAATAAAAAATTACTTGGTGAAAAAGAAGTAGTATTATTGAAAATACTTGCAAAAATGGCTATGAATATTAGTGGTAATGTATATAAACCGAGGTTAGAAAAATTAAAACGTTTGGCGTTAGTTTTAAAAAGTTCCAAGAATATTAGATATACTTTCTATGGATGTATTTTTGAAACATATAGTGAAAATTTATTTATAGTTTACAGAGAATATAATGCAATATGTGATGACGTTGAACTTATTTATAATGATTATGTCGTTTGGGATGATAGGTTTAGAATTAAACTAAAAAAAGATATTGATAATGTTATTGTAACCCATGTTAAAGAAGGTGAATTTAATTCTATTCTTAAAGAGATAAGAAAAAACAATTATAAAAAATATAAAGAAATGAAGGAGATAAAAGGTATAGAGAAAAAAATATTTTATACACTACCAACTGTTTATATCAATGAAAAATATCTATTTGATTGCGACTTTGTTGATATAGAACTAATAAAGAAATAAACTTTACGCTTATAATTTCTTAATATTCTCATCATACAAATTTTTAATTGTCTTTCTGGAGAGGAATAAACAAATAATATTTGGTAAAGCTATGGATAAGTAAAGAGTGTCACAAACCATAACAATCATACTAAAATCACCAGATATTGTAGTAAGGATTACCAAAAATTGCATTATCATAAAAATGAAAGTGGTTTTTTTACCAAAGTAATATTGGTAAACATTTAATGCATTAAATACAACACTTAAACATAATGAAAACGAAGTTAGAGTTATTATTATTGTTAATATATAAGAAAACCATTTAGAAACAGAACTAAAAGAACCAACCATTATATTAAATCCGTTAGCATCTACACTATTTAAATAAGATTTAGTTGATACCACTACTATACCAGTGATTAAGCACATCAAACCTGCAACTATAGGGTTTAAAACACCTAAATAAGCCTCTTTTATTGGGTTGTCAGTTTTTGTGGCTGCGTATTGACTATTAGTCATTTTTTAAGTAAATTTATAAAAAATAATAAATTTTATGAGTGACGAAAGTACAGATCCAGAAATAGAAGTTCGAGCAAAACCAATAAAACCAGAAGAAACTCCAGATGAAATTAAAAAAACAGCTAAAGGCATCAGTAATGATGAAATAGATAGTGCTTATAAATTAAGTGAAGAGGAAGTCGAACGATTAAAAGGATCTATTCCAAATAATTTACAAGAACCTATAGTAGATTCAAAAATAGAAACAGGTGTAGCACCGCAATGGTGGCTTGTTGGTCTTAATAATGCAGCATTTGCTTTAGTAGCTTTTGTACCAGGATTAAATGTCGTGTATGCGGTAGTTTTATATGCTAATTTGAAAATTCTACCAATGTTTCCCAAGAAAAAACTAAAAAATAAAATTACTGATAATATAAGAGGATTTAAATCGGAACCTCCTAAAAAACAACCTGATGAAAAAGATGAAGATAAAAAGCAATCATTTGGAACAGAAGGTGAAAATGATACTAAACAGTCGTTTGGTACTAGAGAGGATGATACAATTAGAAGTTCTTTTGGGACAAAAAGTAATAATACAAATCAGACATTTGGAATAAAAAAAACAAGTAGTTTTCCTAATATTTCCTTTGGAACAAAAGCTGGAACTACAGGCCAAGGTTTCGGTACTGGAGGTGGTACTAGTGCAAAACAATCATTTGGGATGGCAAGTCCTATTGAAGCTTTAATAGGTGTTAAAACTTCCCATAGTACAGTACCTAGAAAAACATCGTTTGGAACATACAAAGATATTGAACAAAACAGAGAAAAACAACGCAAGTCGTCTTTTGGATTGCGACCAATGGGTTAATAAATGTCAAAATCAATATTTATATGTCAAAATTGTGGAGCAGTTCATAAAAAATGGAGTGGACAATGTAGTGACTGTAGTGAGTGGAATACCATAACAGAAGAAAAAGAAGAAGGTGGATTAATCACACAAAATTTTAATATTTTGAAATCTTTCGAAAACTCAAATGATTTAATTTTTGAAAAGCTTGATGATATTATTTTAGAAATTCCAAGGTTTGATACAAAAATAAGTGAGCTAAATAGAGTTTTAGGTGGAGGAGTTGTAAAAGGATCGGTAGTATTGATAGGGGGAGACCCAGGTATAGGTAAGTCAACACTTCTGTTACAAGCTTTGTGTAGTTTAGCCAATAATGACAATTTGAATGCTCTATATATATCAGGTGAGGAATCTGTTAATCAAGTTAGAATAAGAGCAAATAGACTACAGCTTGAAAAATCGCCGATAAATTTAGTTTCTGCTACTTCTGTTAATGATATTATTAAAGCATTAATAAAGGAACAACCAAAAGTAGTTGTAATAGATTCAATACAAACTGTATTTAATCCAGAAATATCCGCTGCTGCTGGAACTGTATCACAAGTTAGAACATGTGGAAATGAATTAATAAATATTGCCAAAACAAGAGATATGGCAATGTTTATAGTTAGTCACGTTAATAAAGATGGACAAATAGCTGGACCAAAAGTTTTAGAACATATGGTGGATACAGTTCTATATTTTGAAGGTGATAAAGATTATCAATTTAGAATTTTAAGGAGCATAAAAAACAGATTTGGCGCTGCTAACGAAATTGGTATTTTTGAAATGCATGATACTGGTCTATTCGAAATTTCAAATCCATCACAATTATTTTTATCAGCTAGAGAAGATTTAGTTAGCGGTTCTGCTGTTTTTGCAGGAATAGAAGGTACTAGACCACTTCTTGCTGAAATTCAAGCTCTAATTGCTCCATCATATATGCCAAGCCCGAGACGAGCAGTTGTTGGTTGGGATCAAAATAGGTTAGCTATGATAATAGCGGTGCTTAGTTCAAGATTTGGTATAAATTTGTACGATAAGGAAGTTTATTTAAATGTTGTTGGTGGTTTAAAAATTAATGAACCAGCTGTGGATTTAGCTGTAGCTGTCGCATTAATTTCAGCATATAAAGATGTTGCTATACCTAGAAACTGTGTTTTTATGGGAGAAATAGGCCTATCTGGTGAAATTAGAATGGTTTCACAAATAGAGTATAGATTAAAAGAAGCAGAAAAATTAGGTTTTAAAAAAGCGATTATCCCTGAAGGAGTAAACAGATTAAAAACATTCAAAGCAAGTAAATATAACATGGAAATTATTTTTGTAAAACATGTAAGAGATTTATCTATATTTTTTAAAAAATAACCATCGAATATTATATCATATATTATTATCAAATATACGATGGTTATATTGAGAAATATATCAATTTTTCCATTTGATTTCCATTATATCATAGAGAAACATCTAATCTCAAGATACTAATTAAAATTAGTAATTATTAAATTTTTAAGCAAACAAGTTATATTAAACATCCTGTTTAACAAAACTATACATAAAATTAGTTCTATATTGAAAAACATTGAAAAATTTAAGTTTTTTAAAATATAAAGACTTCACAAAAACTATTTTTATGTTATACTAAATTTAACAAAACTGATACAAATGAAAGACAATATTAGATTTTATTACAAAAAGAATAGATTACAGCAAATTAGAGGTTTCTGTGCAACAGTTCAGTGTAATTGTTCAATTAGAAAAGCTTCTGTAATGCTTGGTATTGAACATAGCACTATATCTTTACAAATTAAATCATTAGAAGATGACTTAAATACTAAGCTTTTTAAAAGATATAAAAATAACAGAATTATGCTAACTAAAGATGGTGATTTATTTTATAAAAAGGCTATTATACCTTTACAAGGCATAGATAGTTTATTTGAATATTTTAATTCTAACCTGGAAAAAGATACGGATAATAGCATAAATATAGCGTGTGACAATTTAACATTCACACATATACTACCTGAACATTTGAACCATCTTAGACAAGAAGTTAGTAATTTTAATAAACTGAAAATAAATATAGATATAACAACCTTGGAAGATTCGTTTAAAAAATTGATGAATAATAGTGTGGATATGGCTTCATTTTGTTATTTACCATCAATTAATATTCCTGTGGAAATTCAAGAGGAAAATATAAATACATATAAAAATTGCTTGGTCAGTGGTAAAAATGATATAAGATCCGTAAAACGCATATTATCTAATAAAACATTCAATGAAAGCTATTCTAACTATATTAGAACTGATAATTCAAATATAAATATTAGTAATGAAAATCCTTTGGTATTAAAAAATTTTGTAAAGTATAGCTTGACTAGCTATGTTATTCCAGAATTAATTTTAGATAAAAATGACTATAAAAGCTTTAATATTAATAAAGATAACATGTTTTCTGAAACATATTTTTCAATTTTTTATGTAAAAAATTACATAAAGAAAATTAATATTGAAAAGTTTATTTCTATTATAAAAAGCAACAAAATATCGTAATAGTATATTATGTATAATTAGTCTTGATAAATAACAATATTATTTTACCCTCATAAGGTGAGTTACTTTTATAAAATATTATGAAATATTATAATAATTACAAAGATTTGATTGGAAAAACACCATTGGTAAAGTTAAATAACATGGGTTTTTCTAAAAATTTAAATGTTTTTGCAAAAATGGAATTAATGAACCCAGGTGGTAGCATCAAAGACAGAATGGGAACAGCTATAATAAAAGATGCAGAAGATAGCGGAAAATTAAAAGCTGGAGGAACTGTATTAGAAGTTACAGCTGGAAATGCTGGTATAGGTATAGCAATGGCTTGTATAGGAAAAGGTTATAAAGTGGTTTTCATTGTCTCAACTAAATTTTCACAAGAAAAACAAGATATTATGAGAATTCTTGGCGCAGAAGTTATAAATACACCAAAAGAATTAGGCATGCAGGGAGCGTTTGATTTAGCTGAGAAAATGTTAAAAGAAGACCCTAGTATAGTTTATTTAAGACAATTTTCCAATCCAGCTAATCCAAAAGCTCATTTCGAAACAACAGGTCCAGAAATATACGAAGATCTTGATGGCAATGTGGATTATATAATTAACGGTGCTGGTAGTGGTGGTACTATTAGTGGAATTGCTAAATATTTTAGAAGTAAAAATAGTAAAGCTAAAATAATATTAGCTGACCCAATTGGATCAACAATGGGAGGGGGTACAGCTGGACATTATTCTATAGAAGGTATAGGAAATACATTTATGCCAGAAACAATGGATATGTCTTTAGTGGATGAAATATTTAAAGTTAAAGACGAAGAAGCTATAAGAGAAGTAAAACTTCTGGCAAAACAGGAAGGGATTTTAGGTGGTACATCATCTGGCGCAACTCTAAGCGTTTTGCGTAAATTAGATGAGAGAGGTGTTAGAGGAAATGTAGTTTTAATATTCTCAGATAGAGGAGATAGATATCTAAGTAAGGGAATATTTAACTAAGAAATTAGTTAAGTGAAAAATTTTTATTGGGAGTATTATAAAATAATACTTCCTTTATATATACTTCAAAAGTAACATTTTTTATATTTTTATAATCAACAAAAAATAAAATGAACTCTGAAGAGTATACAAGTAATTTGAAACTACCTCTATTAGTACCTAATCAATCAGGTAAAGAATTTACTCATAATGAGGCGCTAATCATCATTGATAGTTTGATACATAATGCTGTTATTGATATATTAAATAATCCACCCACAGAATTAAATGTTGGCAATAAATATATAATTGGTGCTAATTCTGGTAGAGATTTTAAAAATAAAGAAAATCAAATAGCTATATATGATGAAAATGGTTGGAAATTTGTAGAAGTTCAAAACGGTTATTTTGTATGGGTTATTAATCATAGTAGTTTATATATATTCGAAAACAACATTTGGAAAATTCTAGACATTAGTGATAAAAGAATAAAAGTAACAGAACCAAAGACTAATTAAATATTAAAATATGACGGATTAAATTTTATTAATTCAAACTCATTATCTAATATAGAACAACTATCAATTATCAGTAATTTGATTGTAAAAGATGCTGATAAATTAAGTAAATTTAGATTAGAAGTTAATGAAAATGGTTCTGATATTAATGTATCAAATAATTGTGTAAATTGGCTGAAATGTATTTCAATCGATAATAGTAGTGGTAAAGTTGATTTTGGAACAGATATAACAATAAAAGGTGACCCAATAACATCTAGAAATAGCTTAATAGAAATAAGAGAAAATTATGATATAACGGAAGCATCTATATTAGAATTCACAAATCTTGAGCTAAATTGTCAACATAAATTTGTTATAACTATACATAGAAAAAGGTTACACTCTTCTAAAAATTCAACAAGAACATAAAAAAATCTTTAAAAGAATTATCGTTAAAAAAATTTGACTTAATTTGTGTAAGACATATTATGTAATTAATATTTATTAAAAATAAACAAATTAAATTATATAGAAAAAACTTTTGGACTGGATACTTGCAAGATTAAACAAGCCTACAACTTATGTAGCTTTTTTTAACTTTTTGGTTGTTATTGTAGGAATAAATGTTAATCTGGAATTACAGACAATAATAACTAATCTTTGCCTTGCGATAGATGCATTGATTTTATGAAGTCTCTGAAAAAACAGTGACAAGTTGGTTGAATTCATTAAAAGAATATAACTATGTAACAGTTGATTATGAAAAAGGAGAAAAAGGAAATATTCTAAGAAGAAAGATATTTATTAATAGCATTGAAAAGGTAAGTAGGGGTACAGAAGAAAAGGTAAGCTATAATAATACAAGAAATAATACTAAAAATAATAATAATGGTAAAATTGAAATACCTACTGAAGAGGAAGAACCTACCATACCATACCATGATTTAAAATTAACTGCTTCTTTTTTAGAAAAATTACAAACTGAGCAACCAAAGTATTTTCTCCCT
>CASFUN010000038.1 GCA_949298005.1 uncultured Alphaproteobacteria bacterium
ACAGAGGCATGGGGCAAATGATGGGACTCGAACCCACAACCAACGGAATCACAACCCGCTACTCTAACCATTGAGCCACATTTGCCATTTATTATTCATTTATAGATTGTATCTGTTTTTTTTCTTTAGTCAATGGATTATGTATATCAACAAAATAAAAATAGCTAAAAAAATTTATTAAAAAATAATATAATTATTTTAATAATTATATTTATTTTTATAAAAAACATTATAACCTATAATTTAGGTTATTTTTATATAAACACTATGGAAAACTTAAGTTTTGATGAGGCAGCTTCTAAATTGGAAAGTATACTTAACGAGCTAGAAGGCGATACGAGCAACTTAAAGCCAGAAGAAATTGAGGCTAAATTAGCAGAAGCAGAGAAGCTCAGAGATTACTGCAAAGAGCTCCTTAAAAAAGAGAAGGAAGATATAATAAGAACAGCAAAAGAGAACAATATTCCTCTTGAAGAAATTGGAATAACAGAAGATGACGATTTCGACGAGGAAGAAGACAAAGAGGAAAAGTAATTAGTATTATGAAAAACATAAGTAATGAAAATTTTAAGAGTATTATAAATTCCGATAAACCAGTGTTGGTTGATTTTTGGGCAGAATGGTGCGGCCCTTGTAGGATGTTACTACCTATTATGGAAGAATTGAGTAGTGAAATGGTAAATGATATCGACATCTACAAATGTAATGTGGACGAGTGTCAAGACATTGCGGGTAGCTTTAATATAAGAAGTATACCAACATTGATTCTGTTTAAAAATGGAGAAATATTAGATATTACCCAAGGTGCAGCTTCTAAAGCTGTTATTAAAAAATGGGTAGAATCAAAAATATAATATCCAGATTAAAACATTTTCTTCTTAGGGAATATACCAAATCAGATAATGATGTTGATATTCCTGTTTTTTTTGATACTAAAAATACAGCTACGATAATAAAAAAAGAAATAAATTACACAGTTTCACCTTTTAAATTTTATTTAAAAGAGAATTTTAAACAACAGTTTAACAAACTTTTAGCAGAATTTAATAATATAGAAATCAAACCTAAAATAGGTTTAGAAGCTGAATTCTATGCTCTAAATGTTGTAGACAAAAATTCATTTTTTAAGGAAGTTTATGATTTTGTAAATCAAAATAACGTTTTTCTAAATAAAATAAAAGATGAAAGCTGTAAAAACCAATTTGAATTAGAATTTTCACCATATTTAGATTTATTAAAATTAATAAATGATTTCAATCTAATAAAAAATTTCTTATTAGATCCCGATTTCAAAATAACTTTTGATGCTAAACCATTTTATTACAGCGTTGGTAGTTCACTACAAGTAAATGTTAGCTTAAATGACAAAAATGGAAACAATCTATTTAAAAAACAGACAGATAATCTAGAAAACAAAATAACATTACATTCTATAGCTGGATTACTAACAAAAACCAATGAATTTTTAGATTTATATACAGAGTCAGAAAATTGTATGTCTAGATATGATTTGGACTTTAATAAATTGCATCAATCATCAGGCAAAATCACTTCACCATCATATAACTGCTGGGGGGTAAATAATCGAACATGTAGTATAAGAATACCAACATCAAAACATTTTTTATCAAGTGAAGAATATATGAAGGATACTTTGGAAAATAGACGAATAGAGTACAGAATACCATCAGCTAATTGCGATATTGGTATAACACTGTATGGAATTTTATACAGCATTTTATATGGAATAAGAAATGAACTATATCCACCAGAAAAGACCAATAATGATGTTATATCAGATAATTTTTCTTATTTGAAATATGAAATCATTAAAAAATGATAACGATTAGTTTTATTTTAACTTGTTTTATTATTAATCTTACATATTATTTATGCGTTAGTACAAATTTTTTATGTATAGCAAAAAACTTATTTACTTTTTAACATTTATTTTAGTTTTAGGTAACAAATCAAGTAAAGCTAAAAATAGCAAACCACTTGCCATTTTTGGTAATTGGATTGTCTTCAGAGCTGTCGATAAAAAAACGAATAAATTAATTTGTTACACCATGTCGTTACCTAGTAGACGTTATGATAATCTTAACAAAAGAGGCGAATCTTTTTTTGTTGTTTTTAAATATGCTGGCGAGAAAGAATCGGAAATTTTTCTCTCTTTTGGTCAAATTTCAAAGAAAGAAACTTCAAATGCTGAAATAAACATACAAAAAATCAAATTTCCAATTATGACATATGAAGATAAAGGTTGGGCTTATAATTATTATGATGATAAAAATATAATTGAAGAATTACTAAAAACTCCTATATTTAGTATTGAAATAGAGTACAATAACGGTCAAAAACTTATTGATATATATTCTTTAAATGGCTTTACAGAAGCTTATGAAAATTTATTAAAAATGTGTGAATGAATATGAAAAAGAAATATAAGATTTTAATATTGTTACTTGTATTGTTTTTATTAATATCTATTTTTATTAACTTTTATTTAATTAATAACAGCAAAAAACAAATAACACATAACAATAATAACAACGACAAAGACACTATATTAAAAGAAAATATTGTTAATCTAAAAGATAAAATAAAAGACTTGGATAGTAATCAGCAAAAAATAGAATCTGATATTGATAAAATTATTTCAAATATAAATAACTGCAATGAAGCAATAGTAAAACTACAAAATCAGACTAAAGAAGGGCAAAATAATAATATAAAAATCATAATAAGTCTCATAGAAATTAGGGATTATAGTATAATTGGCAAAAATTTTTCAGAAACTTTAAATATTGTTGAAAATTTAACAAAAAATAATGATCCACTACATACAGTCATCTTAAAATTTTACGATTACAAAAACGATTCTATAACTAATAGTGAAATTGTAAAAAGCTTTTTAACCGAATTAGACTCAATAAAAACCACTGAAAAAAATGATAAAAGTATAAAAAACTTTGTAAAAAATAATGTTAGATTAACAAAAGCTAGCGATAGCACTAATGTCACATTAGTAATAGAGCAATTTAAAGAACTTTTAAATAGAAATGAGTATAAAGATGCTATAGATTTACTTAATTTAAATAAAAATATAAATAATTTTGAAAATACTATAAAGCTTCTCTCTAGAAAATTTGAACTTGCTTTATTATTAAAAGAAACATTTGATATAATCTATAACCAAAATTAATTAGTATTCAATTTTATCAGTCTTTCTAGACCAATCATCAAATACTTTAATTGCCTTATCTCTAGAGATCTGTTCCATTTTCAAATTTCTATTTATTTTTTCTTTTGCTAATTCATCATAAATAAATTTATCACTAAAATTTATAGCATCAGCATCTTCTTTTGTATTTGCATAGTAGACCTTTTTTATTCTAGCCCAATAAATTGCAGACAAACACATAGGGCGAGGCTCGCAAGAAGTATATAATTCACAGCCTTCTAAATTAAAAGTTTTCATTTTTTCACAAGCTTTTCTTATAACAGTAACTTCCGCATGTGCCGTTGGATCATTTGAACTTGTGACAATATTGAAGCCATCGGCTATTATCTCATTATCTTTAACTATGACAGCCCCAAAAGATCCACCAAAATTATTTTCCATACCATACTTTGACTTTTCTATAGCTAATTTCATAAATTCTTCTTTACTCATTTTCCTTAATTTTGATAACTAAAATAGTTATAATTATGAGTATAAATTATGCAATCTTGTTTTTTTAATAAAAATACTTTAGTACTAATAGTAATTATTAGTTGTAAAGATTTGAGAGACGAAATTTTAAATTTTTTATTCACAGATTTATCAAATATCGAAGGTATTGGGCCAAAAAAAAATAAAATTTATGAAAAATTATTATTTAAGCAAGGTACACAATACTCAATTGACAGTTGTAGAATACTAGATTTATTAACACATATACCGGAGAGAATCACAACAAGAAAAGTTATCAGAAACATAGAAGATATAGAAACTAACACTAATATAACAGCAAAAGTCAGAGTTGTTAGTCACAATCCACCTACTAGATCTAAACAACCATACACAGTTACATGCTACTTAGGACAAAATTTTATTACGATAGTATTCTATAAATATTACGAAAATTATATCAAGTTAAAGTTAAAAATAGATTCAGATGTGTTTATAAGCGGTAAGGTTGAAATATTTAATAATCAGATACAAATTGTTCATCCAGATTACATAGCAGACAAACTCGAAGACATTCCAATATATGAACCAGTTTATTGTCTTACAAGTGGTTTAACTAACAAAGATATAATAAAAAATTTAGATTTTATATTAAAAAACATACCAGATTTACCGGAATGGCTAAATAATGAGTTAATTACTAAAACAAAGTGGCTCAATTGGAAAGACAGTTTTAGAAAAATTCATAAACCAGATAATATTTTTGACATAAAAAATAGTAAATATGTCAAAAGATTAGCTTTTGATGAACTTTTAGCTGAACAATTAGCTTTTGCTTTTGAAAAAAAAATTAATTCAAACAAAAATAAAAAAACTATCTTATTAAATAAAAATAGAAAACTCAAAAATAAATTTATAAACGAAATACTTAATTTTAAATTAACAGAAGATCAAATAAATGCCCTTACTGATATAGAAAATGATACCTTCTCAGATAAAAAAATGTCTAGACTTCTACAAGGCGATGTTGGTAGTGGTAAAACTATTGTTTCGCTTATTAGTATGTTAAATTATATAGAAAACAATCAACAATGCGTCCTAATAGTTCCAACTTCTATATTAGCTCAACAACATTTTGAAAACATAAGTAATTTTTGTAAAGATTTAGATATTAATGTAAGTCTGTTGACTGGAAAAATAAAAGGTAAAAAAAGAGACAACGTATTATCTGATTTAAAAGGTGGTAAAATTAATATATTAATCGGAACCCATGCGCTCATAGAGGAAAATGTTGAATTTCAAAAGTTAGGTTTTGTAGTAATAGATGAGCAGCAGAGATTTGGTGTTAAACAAAGATTAATTTTAATTGGTAAAAATCCAGAAGCAGATGTACTAGCAATGTCAGCTACACCAATTCCACGTACTCTAGCGCTAACATTATACAACGAAATGGATTTGACAGTCATAGCTAACAAACCGGTAAATCGAAAAGATGTGATAACAAAAATGATAGATGTTAAAGATAAATACTTAGAACTATTAAACAGAATAAAAGTAAAAATTAAACTCGGCGAAAAGATATACTGGATTTGTCCACTTGTAGAAGAAAGTGAAAATATTGACCTTACTGATGTTAATAACAAATTCAAAGAATTCTGTGACTTTTTTGGTGAAGATAATGTAAGTGTAATACATGGAAAAATGAAAGAAAAAGAAAAGAACATAATCATGGAAGATTTTTGTTCTGAAAACGGTAAAAAAATTTTGGTATCAACAACAGTTATTGAAGTCGGTATTGATGTAAAAGAAGCTACAATAATTGTTATAGAACATCCAGAAAGGTTTGGCTTATCTCAACTACACCAACTCAGAGGTAGAGTAGGTCGTGGTGAAAAACAATCATATTGTGTGTTACTTTATAATACTGAAAATTGTTCTAAAAATACTTTAAGACGCTTAAATATAGTACGGTCAACTAATAATGGTTTTCAAATTGCCGAACAAGATTTAAAAATTAGAGGTATTGGCGAAGTTATGGGTCTACGTCAAAGTGGTAGGCAACAATATAAGATAGCAGATCTTGATAGAGATTTTAATCTATTAAGTTTTGCTATCAACTATACACAAAGTGCTATAAAAAATAATGATATAAATAAATATAAAATACTATTAGATTTATTTGGTTATTCTAATTTTATTAATAGTAGGTTATTGAATTAATCAATTGTAAACAAAAATTTTCAGTGTATTATTAAACATGAAAAAATTTACAATAATGAATACAGAATTGGATTATAATATACTAATTGAGAAAGCAATGCGAAACGTTGTTAAGTTAGCTTTAAAAAAAGCACAAAAAATAAAAGATGATAATCTTTGCTTTTTATTTGTTGTTAACACAAAACATAAAAAAGTAGTAATGCCAGACTATATTAAAAGACAATATCCAGAAGAGATTACACTGATTCTTCAACACCAATTTGCAAACTTAGATGTTAGTAACAATTATTTTTCTGTTGATTTAAGTTTTAGTGGTAGAATAGAGAAAATAATAATTCCATTTAATGCTATTTTAGTCTTCACAGACCAAAAGGCTGGCATAGAATTGAGGTTTGATATAATTGATAATGGAGAGTTTGATACCGAGTACGATTATGAGTATGAGCCATTAAATATAGAACATAATAGCGCTAACATCAATATAGATTACAGCGATAATCTAATAAACTTTAAAGACCTACAAGGTAAATAATGTATTATTTTTTATATAAAGTTTTATATATAATCTTCAGTTTTGTAATTGGAGGAATACCGTTCGGTTTAATCTTATCAAAACTAATTAAAAAAACTGATATAAGAGATTTTGGTTCTGGAAATATTGGGGCGACAAACGTGTTTAGATTAATGGGTTTTAGATATGCAGTCTTAGTATTTATCCTGGATGGGCTTAAAAGCTATTTGCCTATTTTTATAGCTAAAAATTTATTTGGATTTGATTTCGCAATCTATGTTTTATGCGCAACTGTGTTAGGACATATATTTAGCCTATGGTTAAGCTTTCATGGAGGAAAAGGGGTGTCTAGTTTTATGTTAGGTATGTTAGCTCTAGATGTAAAACTCTTTTTAATTAATGCTATAACTTGGGTAACTATTTTTCTAATTACTCGTATTTCTGCTCTTACTGCATTAATTTCTATATTTATTACCACGGTAACAGCATACTTTATATATAAGTACACTGCTATACCCGTAATTTTTTTAATGTTTGTTATATTTTGGGCGCATAGAAAAAACATAAAAAGTATTCTAGACAAGTATAAACAAGTTATTTACAAAGATTGATGAGATTAGTCTAATTCAAGCATGCCATTGTAAAGCTGATAGTATCTGCCTTTGTTTTTTAGCAATTCTTCATAATTACCGGATTCTACAATCTCACCCTTTTCTAGAACAATTATCTTATCAGCGTTCCTTACCGTAGAAAGCCTATGTGCTATAACAAATACAGTTTTGTTTTCAAATAAGGTATCTAATACATCATCTATAAGTCTTTCGATTCTAGTATCAACAGAAGAGGTAACTTCATCAAAAATCAATATAGGCCTATCAGCAACAACAGCTCTAGTTATTGCCAACAATTGTCTTTCACCTTGAGACAAATTACCAGCATCAGACTTTAAATTTGTCATATATCCATCTTTGAGATGTTTTATAAAATGATCTACTTTTGTTATTTTCGCAACTCTCATAACTTCTTCATCAGATACATCTAATTTACCATATTTTATATTATCTATTATACTTCCATTAAACATATGTACGTCTTGTAAAACAACAGAAGTTAACTTTCTTAGATCTTTTTTCTTAATGTCATTAATATTTATATTATCAATAGTAATCGTAACTGAGTTAATATCATAAAACCTCATAATTAAATTGATTATAGTTGTTTTACCAGCTCCAGTAGAACCAACAAAAGCTATTTTTTGTCCAAAATTAATATCAAAATTTATATTACTCAAAATATTATCACTATTATTATAGCTGAAGCAAACATTATTAAATTTAACATTTCCTTTGAGATTAGTAACTTGGTTATTTCTGTATATTTTTCCATTGTTAATTAATATGTCTCCATCATCAACATCAATATCCATATCTAAAATACTAAATAATCTATCAGCACCAGCAGCAGCTTTTAATATAATTGGAAACTGTTCCGAAAGTTCACTAATTGGGTTTACAAAAGCTTTTGTATATCTCAACAAAGCAAGAATAACACATAATAACATTTTATTATTCATTACTAACACTGATCCAAGAATCAAAACTAATATATAAGCAATATTACCTAAATTTGCCATAATAGGCATAAGCGTATTAGAATAAGTATTAGCTTTACTAGAAACACTATACAATTCTTTATTAAACTTTTTAAAATCCTCAAGAGTTTGTTTTTCCCAGCAAAACACCTTTACAACGGTTTGCCCATTTACCATTTCTTCTATAAAACCATTGATGGTGCCAATATTTTTTTGTTGCTCACCAAATAACTTTTTACTAATTATACTGATACTTCTCGTTAAAAAAATCATTATACAAAATATACAAAACACTAGCATGGTTAGCTTAAAATTGTAATAAAACATGACAGAAATAATTCCAATTATATTGATAGAACAACAAATTAAACTAGCTAAACAGTCGCTTAGTATGAACTTCATAGCATCTATATCATTTGTGTATAAACTCATTATGTCGCCCTTTTGTATCTCATCAAAAAATGATATTGGTAATTGCATCATTTTATTGAATAATTCATTTCTCATTTTCTCTACTAACCTAGATTCTATAATCATCAATATAAAAGAATAAGCGTATCTGGCAATTATACTTATTATAAACACCAAGGAAAGCTTTAGAACTATAAACTTAAAACCGTTATACAAATCAACGCCATTATTAGACATCGGTACTATTGTAATTATCTATTACTGTTTTAATCAAAACAGTTAATATTGTCATTGTTAAAGATGAAATAATCATACATATTATTCCAACCGTAAAAATAAATTTGTAATTAAGTACATAACTCATTACTTTTAATAAATTGTTTAAATTTACTTTTTTATTTTCATTAAGCATTTTTAATCTATATTGTTTGATTGTAGTTCATAAATTTCTCGATAAATATTATTTTTGAGAAGTTCTTCATGCGTTTCAATACCATTTATATTACCATCATCTAATACAATTATTCTGTCAGCTCCACTTAATGACGAAATTTTTTGTGAAATTATTATTTTAGTTGTATCTGGCAAATTCTCAGAAAGTGATTTTTTAATCTTTCTTTCGGTAACTGTATCAACTGCGCTTAATGAATCATCAAAAATTAATATCTTTGGCTTTATTAATATAGCTCTAGCTATACACAAACGTTGTCTTTGACCACCAGAAACATTGACACCAGTTTGTCCTATTACTGTATCATATTTATCTTGAAAAGACATTATGAAATCATGTGCTTCAGCTATTTTACAGGCATTTATTATATCTTCTTCGCTAGCAAACTCATTACCCAATAAAAGATTTGATTTTATCGTACCAGAAAATAATAAACTGTTTTGTGGAACATAATTTACATTTTTTCTGAGAACATACAGCTTGTAATTCTTAATATTATTACCACCAATTATTAACTGACCACTATTAATATCATAGAAACGAATCATTAATTTAGCTAAAGTACTCTTCCCTGTACCAGTACCGCCTATCAAACCAATAGTTTCACCAGTTTTTATCTTAAAATCTATTTTCTCTAAAACATTGTCGGAATCACTGTAGCTAAAACATACATTTTTAAATTCTATAGAACCATCAAAAAAATCTATATTTTCTAATTTACTATCTGATATATCTATTTTTTCATCTAATACTTCAGATATTCTTTCTATAGATGCACGTGATCTTATAATAATCATAAAAATAATTGAAACCATCATTAGAGATCCAATAACTTGAGTAGAATATGTTATAAAACTAGACAACTCTCCAACAGTCATTTCATTATTAATTACCATAGAACCACCAAACCATAATATTAGTATTGTGCATGTGTACATTATAAACTGTAATACTGGCATATTTAGCATCATTAATTTTTCAGCTGACACCTGCATATTTTTAGTTTTGACAACACTAAGAGCAAAATTTTTATTTGCATAATCTTCATTTACAAAAGATTTTATAGTCCGAATATTCATTATATTCTCTTGAGTCTCCATATTTAGATCGTCATAACAATTTATTAAAGCTGTAAATTTTGGATAAGCAACCTTCATAATTAAATATCTAGCCAATAAAAGAGATGGTATAGCAAATAAAAATATTATTGATAATTTTGGTTTTGTAGTTACAGACATAACTAAAGCACCAAATAACATTATAGGAGCTCTAATAGATCCCCTAATTAGACCAAGAAAAGCATTCTTTATATTTATGATATCAGTAGTCATTCTAGTTATTAAAGATGAAGTTTAATATTTATCAATATTTGTTTGTGAAAAACTTTCTACTGTAGTAAATATCTCTTGTCTCAAATTCTTTTCAAATCCAGAACTTGCAATAGATGAAAATTTTGCAGCCAGTAGTTTAAAAATTATAGCAAACAAAACGAGTAAAAACATTAATATTCCTACTTTTACTACATATCTTGATCCAAGAACTGAATTAACTCCATTATCAATAACTTTTGCCATGAAATATGGTAAAAGCACTTCAGCAAAAGTACTAGCCATTATTAAAAATGGAGTTATAATTGCATATATTTTATATTCTCCTATACAATTAAAAATTCTTTTCATACTATTAAACATACGTACATTATCATAATTATCACAATAATAATTTAATTATTTGATAAAATATGTAAAGTTTTACTTAGCTACATTCTTATTAATATTTTGTTTTTCTTCTTCCCATTGTATTTGTCTTTTTTCCCTTTCATTAAGTTTCTCTTCAAATTTAGCTTTATTATAAAACTTTATCAATTCAAACATTATTGGTATCCATATACTTGGTTTGTCAGTTTTTGCTAATTCTTTAGCTTTATCCATAATGTTATAATGAAGATCATTACTTGATAATATATTTTGTTCATCTTCTTCTAAAAAATTAAAATCTATTGAAGATATAACTACACTATTTCCATGTCTTAACATAAAATTTCCTTTATCATCACGCATTACCGACAATACTCGAGATTCTTCTTCATTTATATCAAATATTTTTCTCTGGTATATAGTTGCCTTTACATTAGGTAGTAATATCTGGGTTGGAAATATTTTTCGTACAGATAATTGTATAGAGCTATTTTCATAACTATCTGCTCCACTTGTAGTCATAACAACTATAATGTTTTTATCATACAATTTCTTTAAAAACTTTGTTATCTGAGCACCAAAATAATTATTATCAAACAATAACCATCCCTCATCTATGGCTAGTATACAAGGTTCACCATCCGCTTTTGAAACTATATTATGAATAATATAGTCAAATATCACAATTTTTAATTCTTCATTATTAATAATCGTGTTAAGGTTAATACCGATTACATTTTTTTTAGACAAATCAGTAGTTTTGTCTGTATTAAATATAAAACCATAATGTTTTAAATCTACCCATTTATTTAGACTGCTACATATATTTTCAAACTTTTCTTTTTTAGCTATTTCTAAAACATCCCCAATTTTTTTTATTTTGTCATAATTAGCAGTTATAATTTTTTTTAATTTACCTAATTCTTGCTCTAGTTTTGTACTACTCTCATCCATTTGGATTAAACCATCATCTCTTATCTTTATTATGTAAGAAAGCCAATTTAACGTGAATTCAAGATTTTCTTTAGTATGTTCTAACAAAAATGGATTTATACATAATTTACCTTCACCTTCTTTTTTAGTAACTAAATAGTATAATCCACCGAGACTATTTATAAAAATTTTTGACCTATTCGTATTATCAATATAAAATAATTTCTTAGCCTGTTTCATAGCCGAAATTATAAACATATTCATATACCTTGTCTTCTTTAAACCTTTAGGTCCAACAAATATTGTATTTCCATTATCTTCCACATGAAAAGAAAAGAAATAGGGCGTATTCAATGTGCTACGAAGAACTATCATAGAGTCTCCCCAACGATTCCCTGTCAGTTTTCCAGTTGGGAAATTAAATAGTGACGTATAAGCACAAACATTAGAAACAGATATAGCATGTGCTCTTTTAATAAAATTAAAATTTGCTGGCAATTGGCTCCAAAATAAAGTTGGCATAAACATCTCTTCTCTAACCGCAACTAGTCCTAATTTACCTAGTACATTAAATAATTTATCCAATTTTTTATTTAAATCTTCTTTATCTTCAGACTTTACTTGTATTAAAACCTGACTCGCGCATATCCTTGAATCTTCTCCTTTTTCTTTTGGTAACATTGAACCAATTTCTGATATATCAGCCATATCTTGCTCTTCTTCCATTGAAATAATTTCAAAATACTCCATCATTTGGTCGTTAACAGGTTTTGAATCAACAAAACTAATCATTTGAGTTATAACCATCTCTTGATCTAACTGAATAAGTTTATCCAATTGTGATAATGACAACATACTTCCATACTTTAAAGAAACCAGAGCAGAATATTTAGATGTAGTTTTATTATAAACCTGTATTGTACTTTTACCAAAAACTATTTTTTTCCTTAGTAAAGCTTCAGATAATTCATTAACTGGTAATTTTATTTCATCCCTGTCACCATTAATAATATTTGAAAAGAACTTCAGATGTTCTGAATAATATAATTCTCCTATTTTTTTGATACCAAGCAACTTAACTCCATAATCACTCAAATCGTTCATTATTGAATTAACAACTTTAGTTAATATTTTATTCATTTCAGAAAACTCTTTAAGTCTTGATTTTTTCAGTAGAGAAAAATTTATAGCCTTGATAATTTCGAAAGACTTTGATACTTTGTTCTCAGAAGGAGAAATTATTACTGTAATATAGATTTCGTTAGCAAATTGTTTATCCCAATTATAATGGCTGTTCCACTTATCAATAACCATTTTAGAAGTATAGTCATTATACTCTTGATTTTTTGGTATCACATCTACTGGTTTTCTAACTGTCTGAAACCAAAAACTAAGATTATCATTAGTTGAGTTTTTAACAAAAGATTTGTTTAGAGCTTCCCTAAGGAGGTAAAAATTTGCGTTTCCTTTATTAGAAACAAACGATGGTATTTTTATAATTTGCAGAAGTTCGTTGTTTTGTGTTATGATAGTTTTTTCATTATAATAACAAGCATATGGTATTAAATCTGAATTAATACTGTTATTCCCTTTATAGCCATAGTTTTCTATATCTAAATCGTTTAAAATGCTTTTCTCTATTTTTTCCATCTTTTGAAGTAATCCTTTAGATTTTTAATAAAATAGATTGATTTTATTAATATAAATTATATTGTAACCCTGCGGGAAACTATACAGGTAGTTTTATAACAATCAATATTATTAGTTTATGGAAGAATTAGAAGAATTTCTATCAGATAAAAGAAAATTGATTTTTGATTCATTGGATAGATTATCTAAGATTGCAAGTGATATAATAATTCAAAAAAACAACAAAATTCTAAAAATAAACAATGAAAAACATATACTAGACGAACAAATAAAAAATTTAGAAGGCGCAAGGATAATAGGAAAATTACCAAGCATTGGCGAATTAATTTCCATAAGAAAAAATAACAAACTATTTAAAAAATTACTTAAAAAAGAATTAAAAATTAAAAAATTAAAAAGTGACATTATAAAAATAAAAGAAGAATCTGAAAGTAAAGATTTTATAGATACTAGGGAGATGACAGCTTTCAAGGTTATAGCAAGAGAGCTTGAGGAAAAAGAAAATATAGTAAGAAATAATAGTTTAACCATAGAAAAATTAGATAGAGAGAAGCAGTCATTATTGCAAGAATTAGAAACCAGTAAAAGCAATGAAAACACATTAGAAAAAAAATTATTAAATTTAGAACATAGAAATCAAGAACTAGAAGACATTAATAACTATCAGTTAAGTACAATAAAGACATTAACAAATGATTTAAAAATCAAAAATGAAAAAATTATAGAACTAAAAGAATATTTTTTACAAATACTTGACAGCTATAATGATATTTTACAGAAGGTAAGCTAATGCAACAGATAGAACTTAGTATAGGAACAAATACGGCTTTTGTTAATTATAATGATGAAAATGAGAAAGAAAATTTAATTTCCGCGTCAAAAGAATTAAATAAAGAATATAATAAGCTAATTATAAATCTTGGTAGAATTGATGAAACAGTATTACTTGTTTTTTTATTAATAAAAACAGAATCAAAGTTAAATAAAATAAATCATAAAAATTCGGATGAAATATTAGATAACATTCTAAAATCTATTAGTAAATGGATAAGTTCTGATAACAAAAAAATAAAAGATTTTCTAGTTTTAATAAATATTATTAAAAAAATAGAATTAGATAATAAGCTTATTTTAGACAATCAAGAAGAAGATGAATTTACAAAGTATTTAAACAATTTTATCAAAGACATTAAGGGTAAAATTGAAACTATTGAAAAAAACATTCTATTATCTTAATATCCATCGTAGCACTATTTTATAGGACAGGTTTTGTACGAATCCCAGGGACGCTTTTTGTTTTTCGTGGATCGCCTCTGTCGTAACATTTCGTTGGTATGATACCGTGGTTCACACCTAAATGTACAAGGTCTTAGTGACGTCTTTCCATCCTATTTAACGGTGCTTCTAAGCTTTAACTAATCTTGGTTGATGAGTCATAAATCGTTCACCCATATTTGTATTACAGAGTGTTAATTGTTCCTGATATTTTTTTATGTTCATTAAACGATCATATAAATACATATTAGGCAGAACAGCAGATTCTACAATCTTTTCCCAAGGTTTTGGCAAGGACGATTTTAACTCTTGTACTCTGTCTTTTCTTTCATTAATTTCTTTCATAAATTCTCCAAACTGGTTATCCATCTTTCGCTGGCCAGATTTTTGTATATAATCAGTAAACTTTTTCTTTTTTTCTGATGCAAAATTGGTAGCAGCTTCAATTAATGTATTCTTATTGGCTTTTAATAAAAATAAAATTCCAGCAACTATAACTAATGGTGGAAAAACCAAAACACCAGCTGTGGTAGCAACAGTTACCATATCTTGCCCTATTTCAAAAGAATTTTCCGGATACATACCACTATTAAATCTTTCAACTTTTTCTATATTTTTTCGCGCTTTAATCTCGCCTATATTAAGTCCGGACTCAGCATCTTTATAAGTCATATATGCTTCGTCATATTTCGCTAAATATTCTGAATATTCAGGCCACATTTCTGCCATCAAATCTCTGCTACAAGTATAATCTAAAGTTTCAAAATCTAATGAATTTTCTACATTTGTTATTTTGTCAAAATCACCAAGAAATGTTGGTAACGAACTACCATATTCGCTTAAAAATTTTTCTGGCGTCTGACCTTCACCTAGATCAATATTTTTTATTTGTTTAAAAGCGCCGTCCGACTTTATTTCTTCAATAAATGAATTTAACTCTTGTTGATCGTAACCACTAGAAACGATGTCTTTCAGTCTTTCGAAATTATTTCTGACAAAATTATTGTTATCGCTCAAGGATAAAATATGATAAAACGTTGAAATAATATCAAAACTATTTTTGTCACTTTTACTTAATTTCTTTTTCAAAAAATCAATTCTTATTTTTTTAGATCAACTTCATTTTTTTCTTCTTTTTTTGAATCCATACAATAATAATCTTGTGATTACCATCATTATAAAATAGTATATTAAGAAAAACAAGAAAATGGATTTTATATCATATTACAATTACTTTAATCCTTTAAGGCTAAATAAATTATTATTGTATATACAAACTATATCATTACCGCTTCTTAAGGTAAAATTACTAGCTAGTTGTTCTACAACAATATAATTTTCAACAATTCTATAATTTACCATAGCTTCATAACCATCCGAATCAACTGCATATATAGCAGGCATTTCATAACTATTTTTATCAGGAAATTCTATATATGTGAATTCACCATCGTCAAAAACTTTTGAAGGAGCTATATTATCACTACCACTATATTCATAATCAAAATTATAAGCATCTAGATTTCTTAAATCTGGAAGATCACTTCTTTTTTCATTCATATCAAATACGACAATATTTTTGTCCTCAGATTCCGGATACATAAATTTTATATAGAATAAAACATCATCTTCCGTAACTGATGCCGCCTCAACAGCATCAAGTTCAAAATGATACGTCCTTTTATTTGTCATAATTGTCATATTAGTATTTGCAAAACTTAGTATTGGTTTTAAAAATAACTTATTATCCATAACTGTTGTCTGCCAAGAAGTTGTATCACCCATAGAAATCGTCTGCACCTTTTCACCTTCTTCAAATTCTATATACGACTGGGATAAATAGTGCCCTATATATCTATAAACTTCGTTTGGATTATACACGTATGCTCGAAACCTTTTTTCTGAACCTATTATTCTTGGTAATTGCACTGCAAAAGAGTTAATACTTAAGCACAATACTAAAAAGAATATAAAAACTTTTTTCATTTTATATCGATAGTTTTATAATTTGTAACAACCAAGATAGGTTTTGTAAAATCTTTCTTCAGGTTATTATACTTTATAGCCTCATATTTAAAATCCAATAATATTTCTTGTTTAACTATACTTCTATTACCATTATTAATAGTATGTATCTCATATTCAAGTTCTGCTTCATTAGGTATTTTTTTTGTAAAAATATAACTGCTTAAAGAACTTAATAT
>CASFUN010000039.1 GCA_949298005.1 uncultured Alphaproteobacteria bacterium
ATACCATAATTTATGTATCTACCACTGTAGTCATTTTTATTAATTGGATTTTTTGTAGAACTTGTATTTGTTAGTACAGAACCTGTTAAATCTGCACTACCACCTATTAATTCTGGAATATTTTCTGTTAAAAATTCCAGAACTTTTTGAGATGATTTTCTAGTTGCTTCAGTTGTCTTTTCTGTTAATATTTTTTTTTTAAATTCTTTAAATTTTACATCTAAATTTTCTGGTAATTCACCCTTAGTAATTCTACTAAATTCTGAAAATTTATAAGACTTTTCTAAATTTTGTTTCCATATTGCAAATTTTTCTTCATTTTTTAAACTTATGCTTCTCCAAAGTGTTAAAATTTCATCTGGAATTTCAAATTCTTTCCAATTTTCACAACCCAATTTCTTTTTCGTTTCTACAAGTTCATCACCTTTTATAGGGGAACCATGACATTTACTTGTACCTTCTTTTGGAGATCCAAAACCTATTTTAGTTTTAAAATCTATAAAAACTGCTTTATTACTATTTTGAGCAGCAGTCAATGCTTTTTCTATTGAATTATAGTCATGTCCATTGGCTTCTAAATATAGAAAATCAATTGACTCCATACGTTTTCTCATATCTTCGGTTCTGGCAATATCTGTATTACCGTCAATTGTTATTTGATTATCATCCCATAAAACAATTAAATTTTTTAATTTTAAATTTCCAGCTATAGATAGAGCCTCATAACTTATACCCTCCATTAGACATCCATCACCAACAACACAGTAAGTCTTATGATTAACAATTTTATCACCAAATTTTGCGTTTAAATGTCTTTCAGCAATTGCCATTCCAACTGCATTTGCTATACCTTGTCCTAGAGGGCCTGTAGTTGTTTCAATTCCATTAAGGTGTTTATACTCTGGATGACCAGCTGTTTTTGCACCTAATTGTCTAAAATTTTTTATTTGTTCTATTGTACAATCCTGATAGCCTGTTAGATACAACAAAGAATATAATAACATAGAACCATGACCTGCAGATAACACAAACCTATCTCTATCTGCCCAATTTGGTTTTGAAGGTAAAAACTTTAAAAATTCTAAAAATAAAACTGTGGCTACATCTGCAAAACCAAGGGGCATACCTGGATGTCCTGAATTTGCTTTGGCTATGGCATCAAGTGATAGACATCTTATGGCATTTGACATTAATTTTAAATTTTTTTCGTTCATTTATGAATCCTTTTAAATACTTTTAAAAACTTCAACATAATATATCAAAATATTTTAATTGCCAAACAATTTTACATTAATTTTAATTAAAAATGGTCTAATTATACTTAAATAGTAAGTAATATCAAGTAATATTGTATTAATACTATATTTAATTATACAACAGTTGTTTTTATACTTTTTATAGTTATTATTAGTACACTTAGCTTTAATTAAACAATAGTAATAATATATGAAAAAAGAAATCAGCGAAATTAATAAAATAATAGGTTAAAAACTTAAATTAAAAATAAAAGAATCAAATTTAAGTCAGAGACAATTAGGTAAAAATGTAGGTTTAACATTTCAGCAGATACAAAAATATGAAAAGGGAGTAAATAATATAAGCATAACTAACCTGTATAAATTTTCTAAAATACTTAATACAGACATAAGTTATTTTATAAATAATAACATAAATAATGAAAGTAATATTATTAATTCAATTGAGAAAACAAATAATAATCCAGAAATAAAAGAATTAAATAAAGTTATTGGGTATTATAATAAAATAAAAGATAAAAAAATAAGAAATTCAGTTTTGCAACTAATAAGAGGATTATCCATAGTAGATTAGTAAATTCATTATAAAATACTATTATTAGCTTTAAAAATAAGTTTTATATATGTGGCGGAGAAAGGGGGATTCGAACCCCCGATACTTATTAGTATAACGGTTTTCGAGACCGCCCCATTAAACCACTCTGGCATCTCTCCAAAATCAATATCAAACGCCACTCAATCTAATAAAAAAACCTCGTATAAAGTTTAGTACGGATGGTCCTATTTTCATAACTAAAAATAATACAAAAAAAATAGAACCAATCAAGATTGGAATCGCTATCATTGTGTTCATAATATTTCTAACTACAGCTGTGGTTTTATCATATTCGGAAACTGATTCATTGGAAAAACCACTTTTAATTATATTAGTATCGGCTAAATAATTATCATCATTATCACTTTCGATAACTACACTTTCTCCTAATACCTCTTTATTTTTGTTTGACATAAAATCATTCATCAATTTTTCAGAATCTGACACAGAATACATAGTAGTTACAGCTAGTATCATTATAAATAATTGATTTTGTAAATCAAATATTTATGTATTTGTATCTGTTGTAGTTATTGTTTTATAAACTAAATATTTCAGTTTTATAAACTTTACTTTTTTAAGAATATATAATATATTATATATTATAACTAATAGTTTTATATTTATTTATGACATTAATAGCCTTAGAACAACAAAGTAATTTAAGTAAGTATTTATCAGAAGTTTATAAAATTCCTGTACTAACAGAAGAGGAAGAGGTTATGTATGCCAAACAAAAAGAAGAAGGTAATCTTAATGCAGCAAAAATACTAATTTCTAGCCACCTTAGGCTGGTTGTAAAAATAGCTTTCAAATATCAAAACTATGGACTACCAATGATGGATATCATTTCTGAAGGGAATATTGGTCTAATGAAAGCTGTTAGAGATTTTAGTTTATCTAAAGGTTGTCGATTAGCAACATATGCAATGTGGTGGATAAAGGCATCAATTCAAGATTTTATTCTAAGAAGTTGGTCATTAGTAAAAATTGGTACAACAGTCGCTCAAAAAAAGTTATTCTTTAATTTGAATAAAATTAAGAATAAAATTATGTCTTATGGTCAAAAAGACTTAAGTAATGAGAATTTAAAGTATATATCAAATGCACTATCTGTTACTGAAGAAGAAGTAATAGATATGGATAATAGATTATATAAAAAAGATATTTCTCTTAATCAAAAAAGTAAAAATAGTGACGAAGATGGTAAAGAAATTATGGAATTAGTTCCAGCAAAAACTCAAACTCCAGAAACTGTTTTAGCTTGCACAAACGAAAATAAGAGAAGAAAAGAATTATTCGGAGAAGCTTTAAATATTTTAAATATAAGAGAAAGAGA
>CASFUN010000040.1 GCA_949298005.1 uncultured Alphaproteobacteria bacterium
ATGATAACATTTTTTGGAATCTTAATTTCTAACTCATATAAATCACATTTTCTTGTAAATGAAATAACAAAATTTATAAAAGATTCGAAATATGTTGGAAATGCAGTTTTTATCAACAAAAAATTTATAATAACCAATGCTATCCCAATAGATAACTTATGTAAAATCACTAAAGAAGGCCAAACGTTAAAAACATTCATAGTTTACGATGGACAGGTGTTTAGAGTAGATGTTATTGATAGAGATTACAAATTAGATTTAGCATTATTAAAAATAAATAAAAGTGAAGATAATTATATAAATGTAAACAATTTTGTCATATTACCAAACGTCCCAGATGATAGATATAATTATATAAATACTTACGGATTTATTTCTAAGACATATAATGATCCAGAAAAGATAAAATATAAAGCGCACAAAATAATAAGTATATCAGATGTTGGTTATGCAACCAAAAGTTACGACATACTAAGAAACAACAACGGCGAAGCTGTGCTCAATGATCGACTGGAATTTATAGGTTTAACAGCTGGTAATACAGGAAAAAGCATAAAAAATATTTTTTCCAACAAAATAAAAATAATAGATGATGGCAAGATAAAAAATTTCTTAAAAAAGAATAGTGTATATTATTATAAAAATTACAAAAATGTTGATTTAAGGGACGTAGCTAACTACAAAAATTTAATAAATGCTAAAGTAATTTGTTACGTACAAGAACCACTTTCAAGAAGAGTCATAAAAATCCACAAATAAATTAACAATTATTTTTCAAAGCTATAAGTATATTAACTATACTTGCTGGGGTGATACCCATAATTTTACCAGCTGATTCTATATTATATGGTCTATGTTTTTTTAACTTTTCTCTAATTTCATTATTAAGTCCTCCAACACTGTCATAATCAAAATCATCTGGAATAACTATTTCTCTATCTTTTTTTAACATATCTATATCTTTTTTTTGTCTTTCTATGTATGGGGCATACATAGCCTGTATAGAAATTTCCTTTTTTATATTTTCATCAATATAACATAAATCAGGAAACACATTTTTTAAATCAGAAAAGTTTATTCTTGGATTACTCAATAACGAATATGCATTTTGTACTATGCCGTCTTGTCTTATGATTACACCAAAATTTTTTAGTTCATTAGGAGTTATAGTTTTAGATTTCAACAACTCTTCAGCTTCCAACAAAAGTTGTTTCTTCTTACAAAACAAATTCCTTCTAGCTGAAGAAATACAGCCATACTCCATACCTTTTTCAGTTAATCTCAAATCTGCATTATCAGCTCTAATCGACAACCTATACTCAGACCTTGATGTAAACATTCTATATGGCTCAGTAACACCAATAGTTGTTAAATCATCTATCATAACACCAATATAACTATCATCACGTCCCAGAATAAATGGTTTTGAACTTACACTATTTATGCCAGCCACAATTCCTTGACCTGCTGCTTCCTCATAACCAGTTGTACCATTTATTTGCCCAACTAAATAAAGATTTTTTATTTTTTTAGTTTCCAAAGTAGGTTTCAATTCTAGTGGACTAATATAATCATATTCTATAGTATAAGCATACTTAACTATCCTGCATTTTTCCAAACCTTCTATCGTATGTATAAATTCTTCTTGAATATCCTTCGGCAAAGATGTAGAAATTCCATTTGGATAAACCAAATTACTAGTCAAACCTTCCAATTCCAAAAATATCTGGTGTCTTTCCTTATCTCTAAACCTAATCAATTTATCTTCAATAGACGGACAATATCTAGGGCCATTACCAACTATTTTTCCACCATACATAGCGCTTTTTTCTATATTATCCAAAATTATTTTATGCGTTTTTTCATTAGTATACGTTATCCTACACTCAACTTGTGGAACAGATATTTTATTCGTCAAATAAGAAAAAGGTTGTGGTACTACATCAGCCTCCTGAGTTTTCAAAATTGAAAAATCTATAGTGTTTTTATCTAACCTAGCCGGTGTACCAGTTTTCAATCTACCAACATCAAACTTATTTCTCACAAAAAAATTAGCCAATTTTTTAGATGGTCTTTCACCAATTCTACCAGCAGCATATCCATCGTGTCCTACATATATAACACCATTAAGAAAAGTACCTGTTGCAACAATCACAGAATTCGCAAAAATACTTTCACCACTAGCCAAAACAACACCACAAGCTCTACCACAATCAACAATTATATCCTCAACCTCATCAAATACAATTTCCAGATTACTTCCACATTCACTTAAGTAATCCCAAACAGCTTTTTTATACAATTTTCTATCAACTTGACACCTTGGAGAATGCACTGCTGGCCCTTTACTAGCATTCAAAACTTTATAGTATGTACCCGACATATCTGCGCACTTTCCCATAATGCCATCCAAAGCATCAATTTCCCGTACTATTGTACCCTTTGCAACACCACCTATTGACGGATTACAAGATAACTCGCCAATATTATTTTTATCAAATGTCACAAACAGTACTTTTGCTCCAATTCTAACTGCTGCGTATGCTGCCTCAATCCCTGCGTTCCCCGCTCCAATAACTATTACATCATGCATTATTTTAATAAAATTAATAGGAATAGAC
>CASFUN010000041.1 GCA_949298005.1 uncultured Alphaproteobacteria bacterium
ATTTATAATTTATGAAGATTTGCCTTACGCACATGTAAGAAATGATAGATATTTAAGAATTGGTGAATTATCTAATTTCCTAATAAATAATGGATTTAAAAATTACAAATTACGCCTAAACAAAGAAAATATTCTACAAAAGAAGAAAGATATTATATTGTATGAATCACAACATAAGTACAAAAATTATAAAAAAGTTAGAATTAAAAGGTATTTAGTCAGGGAATCATTTTTACTAAGTTCCATAGAAAGTTTTTGGATTCAAGATTTTAATTTTATAGAAAATTTGTTAAATTAATTCTCTGCTGACTGTTATATAACTCATTGAAAAATAACAAGAAATACTTACAATTTTTTCAGTACTTATTAAAAAATAACAATGTTAAACCTAAAGTGGATAATTGAAAATCCTGAAGAATTCGATACTGCTATGAAAAAAAGAAATATAGAATTGGATTCGGAATATATAGAGAAGCTAAACAAAAATAAAAAAGAACAATCAACAAAATTACAAGGTTTACAATCTCAGCGAAATTCTTTATCAAAAGAAATAGGTATACTTAAATCAAAAAAAGAAGATGCAACAGAATTAATGCAAAAAGTAAATTTGGTAAATAACGAAATTACTGAATTACAAAAAAATATTGAAGACGAGAAAGACTCCGAGTTATACAAAATATTAATTTCAACTCCAAATATATTACAAGATTCAGTACCTTACGGAATAGACGATAGTGATAACGTTGTCCTAGAGACCTATGGCAAACCTACAAAATTTAACTTTGAACCAAAAGCTCATTATGAACTTGGAGAAAATTTAGATTTAATGAATTTCGAACAAACTAGCAAAATTTGTGGTGGCAGGTCTACTGCTTTATTTGATGGATTAGCAAAATTAGAAAGAGCATTGTCAAATTTCTTTTTAGACTTTTTGGAAAAATATGGATATAGAGAAACATCTATTCCTTTTATTGTTAAAGAAGAAGCCATGTTTGGTACTGGTAACTTACCAAAATTTGCTGATGACGCATATCACACAACCGAAAATATGTGGTTAATACCAACAGGAGAAGTTACTATGACTAATTGGGTTGCAGATAGAATTATTGATGAAAAATATCTACCAATAAGACTAATATCTTGCACTCCTTGCTGGCGTAGCGAAGCAGGTTCAGCTGGTAAAGATACAAGGGGAATGTTAAGACAGCACCAATTTAAAAAAGTTGAAATGGTGTCGATAACAACTCCAGAGAAATCAAAAGAAGAACATGAAAGAATGAGTAATATAGAAAGTGAGATATTAAAGAGCCTCGAATTGCCTTATAGAGTAATGCTACTTTGTAGTGGCGACACAGGATTCAGTTCTTCAAAAACATATGATCACGAAGTGTGGTTACCTGCACAAAACAAATATAGGGAAATAACAAGTTGTTCAAATTGTACCGACTTTCAGGCTAGAAGGATGAATGCTAAATTCAGAAACAAAGATGGAAAAGTAAATTTTGTGCATACGTTGAATGGTTCAGCACTGGCTATCGGCAGAACAATAATTGCTATAATGGAAAATTATCAACAAAAGGATGGCAGTATTAAAATTCCAGAAGTATTAGTACCTTATATGAATGGTTTGAAAGTTTTAGAGGAAAGTAACCTATTTATATAGTATAATTAATCATATTGATACATATTCATAACTCTAAGAACTTGTCTTAAAGTTTTGCTAGATTCATCTCTAATTTTTTCCACACCTAATTTAATTAGGTTATTAATATATTCAAAATCATTTTCAACAGCTTTCCTTCTTTCACGTATAGGAACTAAAAATTTGTCTGTAGTTTCTATTAATTTATCTTTTAACATCTTAGCTCCACCATATCCAATATCTTTGGCAATATCTTCTGGTTTTTCATTAGACATTAATGAAATTAGCTTTAATAAATTTGAAACCTCAGGCCTGTTTGTTGGGTCGTAAGTAATTAATTTTTGGCTATCGGTAACAGCTTTTTTAACAACATTAACTATATCGTCTCTTGAACTATTTAACATTACAGCATTTTGTCTGCTTTTACTCATTTTTTGCTTTCCATCCAAACCAACAAGACTTGGAATTTCAGATAACAACGCTTCTGGTTCAACAAATACTTTATCACTACCTTTACAGAACTTATTATTAAACCTTTTTGCTATCAACCTTGATAATTCTATATGTGGTAATTGATCCTTACCAACAGGAATAATATTAGCTTTTACCGACAAAATATCACAAGCTTGATGTACTGGATAAACAAACATTCCAGAGTTTATACTATTGATATTTGCACTTTTTATTTCCTCTTTAACAGTTGGATTTCTTTCTAATTCCGATATGGAAACTAAAGTTAAAAATGGAACAAGTAATTGATTTAGTCCAGGAATTTGACTATGTGGAAATACAAATGTTTTACCATCTTCTAAATCTATACCAGCTGATATGTTATCTATAACTAACTCTCTAGTTAATTGTGATATTTTATCAAAATTATCATGGTCGGTTAACACTTGCTGATCCGCAATAAGAATAAACATCTCAATTCCTTTTCTTTGAAGCTTAATCCTGTTAACTAAAGAACCAAAGTAATGACCTATATGTAAATTTCCAGTTGGTCTCTCTCCTGTAAGTATTCTAAAATTTTCTGGATTTTTATCTATCTGATCCCATAAATTATCACTAACCTGTTTGGATTTCAAAAAAGTGTCTGTCATATCTATAATCTTTTAACTGATCTTAGTAATACACTGTATATTTTATCTTTTCTACTTACCTTATTCTCTCTAAAAGCATTAGTTACTTCTTTCAAAGAAAACGGATATAATTCATTAGGATTTAGAATCAAATATATGCTATTATTTATAATTTTTTTCTTAACACAATACTCGGTAAAGGTATAAACTAATTTAAAATAATCATTAAATAATTTTTCTTTAAGAATGCTAAATTTACCAGATCTTATATAGTTCCTTATAAAATTTTCAACTTCTGAATCAATATTATTACTATGCATAGATAATTTATTCTTAATAAAGGCTATTATATGATTTAATTGTAATTTAGAATTATAATTGTCTATATCTAAATAATTTAAAATTCCATCGCCTACTAAAAATGATTCACTATGTTTAAATATTATAGCATTTATTAAGCCTTTATATTCAGAAATTTTATCTAAATCTTTAGTAAAAATAATATCCAATAATATATTTTTAATAAGAGAAAGTAATTCTAATAAATAAAAACTATAAAAATAATCATTTTCTTCCAATAGTATATTTATAGTATTAATTATACTATCAAGATTCTTGTTATTATTATAGTAAGCTAAAATAGTTTGGATAACATATTTTTTACTTGAAACATTTCTATCGCTGTAGATATATAACCAAATAATATTTTTTATTAAATCCTTTTCTTTATTGGATTCATTTAAATTTTGTAATACATTAATATTTTCTCTACGTTTATACAATTTATATAAAAAGCTTCCAGCGTAATGTTTTATATTCGCATCACTAACTATAGAAAATTCTCTTTTAAAATTTAAAATAAATTCTTTATTATCTAGCAGATATGATTCTAAATTATTAAAACTAGTTTCTGGTATAACATTTTCACTAAGGTCATATATAAAATAATAGTCAAAATAATCAAAACATCCAACAGATTTTGAAGACTGCAGTAGTTCTTCATCATATTTATTTTCAATACCAAGTTCATTTGATACATAAGGGAACAAACTAACAATCAGATCCTTAATATTTTCTTCAGAATTATTTCTTATGTTTGATTTTAAATCTGGCCAAATCTGCTTACTTTCCGAATAAATTTTTAGACTATGTTTTGTCAACAATCTTTTATTTTGTCTTATTTCCCTATATAAATCATTTTCAAAAAATCTTAATATTTCTAAATACAGAAAATCGTTTTTATTAAAGTTAAACTTATTATATCTTAAATTCTTTGAAGCTATCGTGTAATTTACATTAAAATTATCCAAAAAAGAATAAATTTTGTTTAGAGAAGAAAAATAATTTTTTACACAATTAAAACTATTAAGATATTCTATATTTATTCCATATTTTTCCTGTAATTCACCTTGCAAAAAAGTAAACAATATATCATCAGTTATCATTGGTAAATCTAGTTGTATATTTACAAACTTTTCTATAAATTCTGAACCGCTATAGACATTTGTAGTCAAACAATTACTAACTATAAACTTATCATAGAATAAAACAAACACAAACTTAGGTAGACTTAATTTTGAATTTATAAGTTGTATTAACATTTTCACTTGGCTTAGTTCAAGAGAATCAAAATTGTCTATTAAAACTATGATTTTATTATACTTGCATTTTGTTTCTAAATATTTCTTAAGTTTTAAATCCTCCACATTATAAACCTTAAGTTCATCATAGTAGAGTATTCTATGAACTACATCAACTTTTACATAAGATTTTGATAAAACTTCCATTAATGTATTAAGTGTTATCTTTCTAAATTGGGCTCTAAATATAAATATTATAGAAAAAACTAACGAAGAAAATCTAACAAATACATTTGGATAAATAACTCCTATTACTAATAGAACTATAAGTAGTATGGTCAATATAATACCCTTATTCTCTTTAATTGATTCAAATATTTCTGAATTTTTGTTTTTACCTTTAACTATATTAACAACTTTATCAAGAAATATTTTGTTTAATTCCTTTTGATTTTGGAATTCTATTGAGTTAAATTCCAGTAACATATTGTTACTTGATTTTTTATTGTATAAAAGTCTTTCGGCTATTAAATTCTTTACGGAAGTCTTTCCTTCACCCCATTTTCCATTCACAGAGAGTACAAAAGCTCTGTTTGTTGTCGGTGCATTTCTTATTATATTAGTTACGTAATTGACAAAGATTGATCGGTTTAATTTATCCTCTATATTACTCTGTATAGGTTCCTGTCTGTTGTTCCTTTGGTTTGCAAACATAAAGTTTATTATAATAACTTATTAAGTATAACATATAATACTGAAAAAGCAACAAATAAGCCTTTGACAAAAATGTTGTCTAATTTATATATTAGACAACATTAACAATAAAATATAAGTTCAAACTTAATTACTCAATAATATTAGAAAAACTCTCTTTCCTGGCTTCTTCTTTCATTTTCTTAACTATTATACCAGTACCAGCTGGAATAAGTTTTCCAACTATTATATTTTCTTTAAGACCTTCAAGATTATCAATTTTACCTTTAATAGAAGCATCTGTTAAAACTTTAACAGTTTCTTGAAACGAAGCAGCCGATATAAACGATTTGCTTTGAAGTGAAGCCCTAGTAATACCTAATAAAACACTTTCACATTTAGCTGGTTTAACACCATTTTCTATCGCTTTTTTATTTATTTCATCAAAATCACTCTTACCAAGAGTGTCACCAATAAGTAAAGATGTTTCGCCAGAATCAGTAACTTCAACCTTTTTAAGCATCATATTTAATATTATTTCAATATGCTTATCATTAATTGATATACCTTGCATTTCGTAAACTTTTTGGATTTCTTCAACCATATACTTGTTAAATTCTTCAATACCAAGAATTTTTAGAATATCATGAGGTACCTTATCACCATCCATAATCTCATCGCCTTTTTTGACTTTATCACCACTCTTAACAAATATATGCTTACCTTTAGGTACTATATAACTAATTTCTTGTTCGTCTTTATTATCAGGTACTATCGTTATAACTCGTTTAGTCTTATAATCTCTTTCACTAAACATAACAGTTCCATCAATAGAAGACATAACAGCATAATTTTTAGGTTTTCTAGCTTCAAATAACTCACCAACCCTTGGCAAACCACCTGTAATATCTCTATTTTTAATGGAATCCTTAGGTGTTCTAGCTAAAATATCACCGGCCTTAACTTCCTGTCCATTAGACACATTTATTACCGTACCAATAAACAATTCGTAACTTGAATCATCACCATTATTTTCAATTACTATTGCAGGCTTAATAGATTGTTTACTGTTAAACCTTCTCCAATCTATAATAACTTTAGAAGACACACTTGTTGACTCATCTAACTTTTCTTTCAAAGATATTCCTTCTAATATATCAACAAATTTAACTTTACCATCTTTAGCAGCTATAATAGAGTAATTATAAGGATCCCATTCTGCTAGTGAATCACCTTTATTAATATTATCTCCATCTTTAAAGAAAATTTTAGAACCAAAAGGAATGCTGTATTTTGCTAAGTTCTTATCATCTTTTATTATAATAAATTCGGTATCCTTATTCATTACCATTTCAATACCATCTCTGTTTATTACAGATTTGAGATTATTTATCTTTAAGATTCCATCACTAGGCGAAACTATACTCGACTCAGTGCCACCAACTGTAGCACCACCCAAGTGTCTTGTATTCATAGTTAACTGTGTTCCTGGTTCACCTATAGCTTGAGCAGCTACAACACCAACAGCTTCACCCACACTAACTAACATTTTAGTCGTCAAATCCCTACCATAACATTTAGCACAAACACCATGTTCATGTTTGCATGTTAGTACTGATCTAACTTTAATTTGCTTAATTCCTGCTTTTTCAATATTTGCTGCTTCTTTCTCATTTATTAGTTCACCAGATCTAACAATAATTTTGTTGTTTTTAGGATCAATAATATCAACTAAAGCTGTTCTACCAATTATTTTTGAAGACAAGCTGGTCTTAACTATACCATTCTCAATTTTTGCTTCCATAGTGACACCATCAGTTGTTTTACAGTCTTCATCTATAACTATACAATCCTGTGCAACATCAACAAGCCTTCTAGTTAAATAACCAGCATTAGCTGTTTTTAAAGCTGTGTCTACCATTGACTTTCTACCAGTGTGTGTAGACAAGAAATACTCAAGTATTGATAAACCTTCTTTAAAGTTTGAAAGTACCGGGGTTTCAATAATTTCACCATTTTGCTTTGCTAAAAGACCACGAATACCACATATTTGTTGCATGTTATTATCGTTACCTCTAGCTCCAGAGTTCGTAAATAAGTAAAGAGAATTTGTAGACTTAGCTGTCTTATCAACAGACATATTTTTAACTACAACATTCTTAACATTATTTATACATTTATCCCAAATTTCAATAACTTTATTATACCTTTCTCCAGAAGTTATAAGACCATCTTGATATTGGTTTTCAATAGTTTTTATTTCTTTTTCTGCTTTACTTATCATTTTACTCTTATCAGCTGGTATAATCATATCGTCTTTACCAATTGACACACCTGAAAAAGTAGAACTTTTGAATCCAAGTTGCATTATACTATCACAAAATTTGCCGGTTTCAGTTTGATTTGTCTCTTCAAACACAATATTAATTATCTTTGAAATCTCTTTCTTGCCTATTGGCATATTAACTAGACTAAATCCATATTTGGCCTTACAAACATCAGGCAATAACTCAAATACTTTAATCCTACCTGGTGTTGTTATGACCTTATTATATTCAACTGTATCATAAATATTTTTGATAGAATATCTAAAAGTAATAGGGTCATTCATTCTAACTCTTTTTGTAAATAATGCATGTTCAAGTTCATCTATACCAGCTATAGCTATATTAGGTCTATCTATGCCTTCTCCTACAGGATCAAGAGTTAAATAATACAAACCTAAAAGCATGTCTTGCGAAGGAATAATATTTGGTTTACCATCCTGAGGATTCAAGATATTATTTGTCGACATCATTAAAACCCTAGCTTCAGTTTGCGCCTCTATAGAAAGCGGTACATGAACAGCCATCTGGTCACCATCAAAGTCAGCATTAAATGATTTACAAACAAGTGGATGTAGTTGTATAGCTTTACCTTCTATCAACAATGGTTCAAATGCTTGAATACCTAATCTATGTAAAGTTGGAGCTCTATTTAAAAGAACTGGATGTTCTTGTATTACCTCTTCCAATATATCCCAAACTTCTGGTCTTTCACTATCCACTAATTTCTTTGAGTGTCTAATACCGTTAGACATACCATATAATTCAAGCTTAGCATATATAAAAGGTCTAAATAATTCTAGAGCCATTTTTTTTGGCAAGCCACATTGATTTAATTTCAAATTTGGCCCAACCACAATTACAGAACGTCCTGAATAATCGACTCTTTTACCAAGCAGATTTTGTCTAAATCTACCTTGCTTACCCTTTAACATATCACTTAATGACTTAAATGGTCTTTTATTTGGAGCTTTAACTGGATTTGCACTTTTACTATTATCAAGCAAGGAGTCAACAGCTTCCTGTAACATTCGCTTTTCATTTTTAATAATTATATCAGGAGCATCTAACTCTAATAATTTTTTAAGTCTATTATTTCTATTGATAACTCTTCTGTATAATTCATTCAGATCAGAACTAGCAAAATTACCACCATCCAACTGAACTAATGGTCTAATTTCAGGTGGAATAACAGGCAATACTGTTAGAATCATCCATTCAGGCCTATTACCAGATTCTATAAAAGACTCTACCAAGCTAAGCCTTCTTATTATTTTTGATTTTTTTAACTCAGATTTAGTTTCTATAAGCTCTCTTCTTAACTTATTTCCAAGCTTTTGGAGGTCTATTTCAGAAAGTAATTTTCTTATAGCTTCAGCACCAGTTCCAGCTTCAAATGCATCATCTCCATATTCAATTTTATAGTTCTCATATTCCTCTTCCGATAACAATTGCCCGTTTTCCAACGGAGTCATTTTAGCATCTGTTACTATATAAGTTTCAAAATATATAACTTTTTCAACATGTTTAGGCATTATATTAAGTATAGTACTAATCCTAGAAGGTAGAGATTTCAAAAACCAAATATGAGAAACAGGAGTAGCAAGTTCAATGTGTCCCATTCTTTCTCTTCGTACTTTAGAACTTGTAACTTCAACGCCACATTTTTCACAAACAATACCTTTATACTTAATTCTTTTATATTTACCACAAGAACATTCATAGTCTTTTACTGGACCAAAAATCTTAGCACAGAAAAGGCCATCTTTCTCAGGTTTAAAAGTTCTATAGTTTACAGTTTCAGGTTTTGTAACTTCACCATAGGACCATGATCTTATTTTTTCTGGACTAGCTATGGATATTTTTAAAGTATCAAAATCAGTAGAATCTAATACCTGATTGCTTATACTCATTAATCCAAAAGAAGAAGTTCCATCTAACGCCATATCATTTTCTTTTTTTAATAATAAAAACAACAGAATTAAAAAATCCTGTCTAACAAATTATTTTCTTATAAGTTCAAGATTTAATCCTAAAGACCTAACTTCTTTAACCATAACGTTAAATGATTCAGGTACTCCACAATAGAAACTTTGTGAACCTTGAACTATTGATTCATATATTTTAAGCCTTCCAACTACATCATCAGATTTGACTGTCAACATTTCTTGTAATGTGTAGGCTGCTCCATAGGCTTGCAAAGCCCAACATTCCATTTCTCCAAATCTTTGTCCACCAAAATGAGATTTACCACCAAGAGGTTGCTGAGTTATAAGACTATAAGGGCCTGTAGATCTAGCATGAATCTTATTATCAACTAAATGATGTAACTTTAGCATATACATATAACCTATAGTAATAGGTCTATCAAAATATTCACCAGTTCTACCATCTATTAGCATAACTTGTCCACTCTTATCTATACCAGCCTCTTCCATCAATTCTTCTATTTTTTCTATAGGAATATTTTCAAAAGAACCTGTAGAAAATGGTACATTTCTTTTTAGTTTTTCCGCAAAATCCAGCAAGTCTTCATCACTTAAACTCTCTATATACTTAACCTCGCTAGGCATTTTATATATTCTTAACAGTTTTTCTCTTATGTTTTTAACTTTATCCTCATTTAGACTATTAAGCATAGATGAAATTTGTTTTCCAAGTTTAGAAGAAACAAAGCCAAGATGCGTTTCAAGCAATTGCCCAACATTCATACGCGAAGGTATACTTAAAGGACTTAATATTATATCTATAGGAGTTCCATCTGGCATGTAAGGCATATCTTCTACTGGAATTATTCTAGAAACAACACCTTTATTACCGTATCTACCTGCCATTTTATCTCCAGCTTGTATTTTCTGCTTTGCAGCAACTATAATCTTAACTTTCTTCAAAGTACCTTGTGGTAGCTCATCACATTCTTTGATTTTTACAGCATTTTCTGAAAATTCTTTTTCAAGTTTAGATATAGAATCTCTAAATTCTCTTCCTAAACTCTCAATTTTTTTATTAATTTCTTCATCAGAAACAACTATTTTAGTTAATGAAGCATTAGATAATTGTTCCAGCAATTCATCTGTAAATATACTACCTTTTTTAATTTTATCTATATTCTTTTCTATAGGTTTATTTAAAATAAGATATTTTAGCTGATCTATAAGGCTTTTTCTTAGAAGCTCTATTTCTTTATCTTTATTAGCTGCTAATTTTTCTATAGCCATATTGTCAATAAACTTAACTCTTTCATCTTTATCCAGACCATTTCTAGTATAAATCTTAACATCTATAACAGTACCAGAAACTACACTAGGTGGAACATACAAAGAAGAATCTTTAACGTCCATAGCCTTTTCACCAAAAATAACTTTTAATAATTTTTCTTCTGGTGTTTGAGGAGCGCTGGTTTTAGGTGTTGTTTTACCTACAAGTATATCACCTGCTTTTATATGTGCACCAATATAAACTACTCCTGTTTCATCTAACTTCTTAAGAAGTTCATCACCAACATTTGGTATATCTCTAGTAATTTCCTCAGGTCCTAATCTTGTATCCTTAGCTTCTATTTCAAACTCCTCAAGGTGGATAGAAGTAAAAGCATCTTCCATAACCAATCTTTCAGAAATAAGTATAGAGTCTTCATAGTTATAACCACCCCATGTAGCAAACGCTACCAAAACATTTTTACCTAAAGCCAATTCTCCATTTTCAATATTTTGATTATCAGCTATTATTTCATTTTGATTAACCTTCTGACCTACTTTAACTACTGGATACTGATTTATTACAGTGTCATTATTAGTTCTTAAATATTTATCTAGAACATAGGTATGCATTTTAGATATGTGATCTCCACCTCTTAGTTCTTCTATAACTATTTTACTTGCATCAACATACTTTATGATACCTTCAACCTCAGAGACAACAACACCACAATTTGAGAATGTTGCAATAACTCTTTCCATACCAGTACCAATATATGGCGCTTCGGATTTTAATAAAGGAACCGCCTGTTTCAACATATTAGCACCCATTGACACACGTCTAGATTCATTATTCTCTAAGAATGGAACTAAGCTTGTTGCAACAGATATTATCTGCCTTGGTGAAACATCAATATAGTTAATCATATCTGGTGTAACGCTAATTATTTCATTATCCCTTCTACAAATAACGGTTTCATTTAATATTTTTCCATTTTTATCTAACTTTACATTGTAAGGACAGAATGTTTTACCAGATTCTTCAATAGCAGATAAATAAATAATATTATCAGTCAAAACTCCATTTTTAACTTCCCTATAAGGTGTTTCTATAAAACCATACTTATTAGTTCTAGCAAAAACAGATAAACTATTTATAAGACCAATATTCGCTCCTTCTGGTGATTCAACGGGACATATCTTGCCATAATGTGTATAGTGCACATCACGCACATCAAACCCTGCTCTTTCTCTAGTTAAACCACCAGGCCCTAAAGCAGTTATCCTCCTTTTATGACATAATTCGGATAATGGATTTGTTTGATCCATAAACTGTGATAATTGTGAAGTAGCAAAAAAATCAGCCAACGTTGTAGACAAAGGTTTTGTATTTATCAAATTTTGAGGGACAATTGTCTCTGGCTCTAAAGAGTTCATTTTCTCCACAATAGCTCTTTCAACTTTTGACATACCAGATCTAAATTGAACTTCCATAAGTTCACCAGTACATCTTAATCTTCTATTAGTTAAATTATCTATATCATCAGCTTTTTCGTCATTATGTTTTAATTTATTGAGAATTTTTATTGTAGCTAATATATCATCTTTAGTAAGATGCATCGTTTCTAAATCAGTGTCTATACCTAATCTATAATTCATCTTCATCCTACCAACATCAGATAAATTGTATCTGTTCGAAAAAAACAAACCATTAACGAATTTTTCTGCAGATTCAAAATTAGCTGCTTCTTCAGAAACTTTCACAGCTCTATATACATCAAATAATACGTTCTCAAGACTTTTATCTTTTTCAATTAACAAACTATTATAAATGTAGTGGCCTAGTTCTGATGCATCAGGCATAACAATATCTATTTCATTTATGCCAAGTTCTTTGAAATTATTAAGTTTTTCAGGATTTATTTCGGATCCAGCGGAAAATAAAACTTCTCCACTTTCATTATCAATTAAATCATTACTAAGAACAAATAATGAATTTTCTTCATCATTAATTAAATATCTAGAGAAATTTTTATCTTTTAACTGATTAAAAAGTTTTCTAGTAATTTTTCTACCTTGTGGTATCACTATCTCGTTAGTATTAGCGTCTATTATATCATGGTCAAAACTTTTTCCTAAACAACTGTCGTAATCGAACTCAATAGACCAATTATTATTAGTGTATTCTAACTTGTAACTTTTGTAAAAATAAGACAAAACATCACCGATTGACATACCTAAAATCTTAAAAAGGTAGCTTACAGGCATTTTTCTTTTTTTATCTATTCTAAAATATAATAAATCTCTTCCATCAAACTCGAAATCAAGCCATGATCCAGCAACTGGAATTATCTTTGCTGTATAACTTTTACCAGTAAACAATTTTGAATCTTCACTATCAAAAAATACACCTGGAGCTCTTCTCATTTGAGATACAACAACTCTTTCTATACCATTTATAACAAAACTTCCAGTATTAGTCATTAATGGAATATCACAGAAAAAAACTTCTTGTTCTTTTATTGCTTTAATTTCTTTCTTTGCATTTTCCTCTTCGGTTTTTTCTAGAACTAAAAGTCTAAGAGTTGCATAAAGAGGTACAGAATAAGTTCTGCCAGAATTTATACATTCTTTAACACTATATTTTATATCACCAACTCTATATCTTAGAAATTCCAATATTAAGCTTTTACTACTATCTGTCATAGGAAAGAATGATTCAAACACTTCTTGTATTTTTGATTTCTTTCCTTTTTCTTCATCATTATTATCTAAACATATAAATGACTCAAAAGATTCATTTTGTAGAAATATTAAATCTGGAATAAAATCATCATCTACTCTATCCGAAAAACTTCTTCTTAATATATAATTAGAATGGTTTAAAGTTTTCACCTAATTACCTTTTCTTTTATTACAATAAATTATAAAACAACACAAGACTCGCTTACAAGAGATAAGGGAGTCTTATAAAAATATAAACATAAGATTAAGATAGTTTAACCTTAGCACCTGCTGCTTCTAATTTAGCTTTGATAGCCTCGGCTTCTTCTTTTTTAACTGATTCTTTTACAATCTTTGGAGCTCCATCAACCAAATCTTTAGCTTCTTTTAAACCAAGACCTGTTATAGTTCTAATTTCTTTAATAACGTTAATTTTACTCTCACCAGCAGCTTCTAATGTTACTGTGAATTCATCTTTTTCTTCAACAGAACCAGCTGCACCAGCACTAGGAGCAGCAGCAACTGCTACAGCAGCAGTTACACCCCATTTTTCTTCAAGCATTTTTGCTAATTCAGATACCTCCAAAGCGGTTAATGTAGAAAGTTCTTCAACAATTTTCTCTAATTTCTCAGTCATTTTACAACCTTTTTTATAATTATTAATAATTCATTAAGCTTCTAATTTTTCTTTATAGGCAACCAAAGTTCTAGCTAATTGCGAACCAGGTGCTCTCAAGACACCAATAAATCTTGCCCTTACATCATCAAGTGAACCAAGAGATGCTAATTCTTCAACAGTTTTTATATCAACTACTTTTCCATCTAAAGACGCAATTTTTATTTTTAGATTTTCATTATCTTTAGCAAAACCATTTACAACATTTGATAATGTTATCGGATCCTTAGAGTACGAAACTGCTATTTGATCAACAAAATAATCACTTAATACAGAAAAATCAGTACCTTCTATAGCCTTTTTAAAAAGAGTATTCTTAATAATTTTTATATTAGCCTCTTTGTCTTTAAGTTCATTTCTAAGTTTAACAAAATCTCCAGCATTTAATCCCTTATAATTAAGGAATATACACATCTGATTATTTGACAATATATCCTTAGCTAAATTTATTGAACTTTGTTTTTGAGTCTTATTCATAACTACTCTCCTCCATTAGTTCTTTCTATATCTATAGCAACAGAAGGACCCATAGTAGTAGTAAGAAAAACACTTTTTATATACTTATTTTTCAAAACTTCAGGCTTTACTTCTTTTATTGCTGAGATAACTGCTTTAATGTTTACCATCAAATCATTATCAGAAAAATCTACTTTACCAACAATTGTATGAACTATACCATATTTATCATTTTTAAAGTTAATTTTACCTTTTTTAGCAACGTTTATCGCCTCTATAACATCATTTGTGATATTTCCATTTTTTGGATTAGGCATAAGACCTCTAGGACCAAGTTTTCTAGCTATTTTACCTATTTTTTTCATGGCATCTGGAGTTGCTATACAATAATCAAAATCCATAAAACCATTTTCTATTTCTGTCATGAGCTCTTCTAATCCAGCTTTAACTGCACCTGCTTTAATAGCATCTTTTTGTAACGCCTCAACATCAGTAAAAACTATTATTTTTACGTCCTTGCCAGTACCAGCTGGTAAGGCAACAGAGTCTCTAATATTTTGATTTGATTGTTTAACGTCAATATTAAGATTAAATACCAAATCAACTGTCTCAACAAACTTTCTTTGTTTACTTTTAGCGTTCTCTTTAACAGTTTTAATAGCAGTAGCTATATCAACTAAATCTTGTATTTCCATTTCATTAGCTTTCATAATTATACTCCCCCACTACTTGTAAACCCATAGATAAAGCAGAACCTTTAACCATCTCCATGCAAGCTTTTAAATCTTTTGTATTCATATCTGGAACTTTCTTTTTAGCTATGTTTTCTATTTGTTTCATAGTAATAGTACCAACTGAATCTTTACCAGCACTTGAAGAACCTTTTTTAAGCCCCATCTCACTTTTAATCAAATAAGTCATAGGGGGTTCCTTTGTAATAAAAGTAAAACTTTTATCTTTATAAATAGAAATAACTGTCGGAATAGGCGTACCTTCCGGATAGTTAAACTTCATGGCATTAAATTGCTTACAAAAATCCATTATATTAACACCTCTAGGACCAAGAGCGGTACCGATAGGTGGTGCTGGATTAGCCTTAGCAACTGGAACTTGTAAACTAACTTTTGCCACAACCTCTTTCTTAGGAGCCATCTTGTTTACATTTTAAAAAATTAATAAAATATATTAAACCTTTTCTACCTTAGAAGAATCAATATCTATTATAGTATTTCTACCAAAAATAGATATCGCTATCTTCAAGATATTCTTTGATTCATCTTTCCCATCAACAACACCAGTAAAGGACTCAAAATGCCCTTCTTTTATTTTGACTGTATCACCAATCTCAAATTTGTCTTCTTCAGCTACAACACTTACTTGAGCCTCTTTTTTCATTTTGTCTATTTTAGCATTTGGAACACTTTCTGGTCTCAATGGATTACTTCCTAAAAAACCCATAACTTTTGGTAATGTCCTCAAAATATCAAGTGTTGCTCTATTAGCTATAATATTCACAAATACATAATTAGGGAAAACTTTTTGATCTGCCTCAACTTTTTTACCTTTCAGAACTTTAAATACCCTTTTTGTTGGCACAAAAGCTTCTTTTATATTACTATTAGTTAAAGCAAGTTTATTTATATCATCCGCTACTTTACTTTCACTGCCTGAATAAGCAGCAATAGTATACCATTTAAAATCCATTATAAAATCCCTAACAAAATTTTTATCAATCTAGAAATAACAAAATCAGCACAACTTATGAATAACATAAATATAATAGTCATAAAAACTACTATTACAGAAGTAATCCTAACATCTTGTCTATTAGGAAAAGTAATATTCTTAACTTCTTTTGCTACATTTCTAAAATAATCCATCAACTGCATAAAAATCTTTAATTGGCAGGGGCGAAAGGATTCGAACCCTCGACCAATGGTTTTGGAGACCATTGCTCTACCAACTGAGCTACACCCCTAAATTACAGGCACCCACATAAATAGGCGCCCAAAAATAATAACTAAGCAATTATTTCGCTTATAACTCCAGCACCAACCGTATGACCGCCTTCTCTTATAGCAAATCTTCTACCTTGCTCCATAGCTATAGGTGCTATAAGTTCAACTTCCAATTTGGTATTATCACCTGGCATTACCATTTCTACTCCTTCCGGCAATGTTACAGAACCTGTTACGTCAGTTGTACTAAAGTAGAACTGAGGTCTATAATTTTTAAAGAATGGAGTATGTCTACCACCTTCTTCTTTCGTCAATACATAAACTTCAGCTTTGAATTTTGTGTGAGGATGTATACTTCCTGGCTTACATAAAACCTGTCCTCTTTCAACATCTTCTCTCTTTGTACCTCTTAAAAGTACACCTATGTTATCACCAGCTTGTCCTTGATCAAGAAGTTTTCTAAACATTTCAACACCTGTACACGTTGTTTTTTGGGTATCTCTTAAACCAACTATTTCAACTTCTTCTCCAACTTTAACTATACCTCTTTCAACTCTACCAGTAACAACAGTACCTCTTCCAGAAATTGAGAATACATCTTCAATAGGCATTAAAAATGCACCATCAACTGGTCTTTTTGGTTCAGGTATATAAGCGTCAACAGCTTCCATGAGCTTTAATATTGCTGGTTCTCCTATATCACTTTGGTCACCTTCAAGAGCTTTCAAAGCAGAACCTTTCACTATAGGAGTTGTGTCACCTGGGAATCCATAAGATGTCAATAAATCTCTAACTTCCATCTCAACTAAGTCTAATAACTCAACATCTTCAACCATATCAACTTTATTTAGAAATACCACTATATAAGGAACACCAACCTGCTTAGCTAGAAGAATATGTTCTCTAGTTTGAGGCATAGGACCATCAGCAGCTGATACAACTAAAATAGCACCGTCCATTTGAGCAGCACCGGTAATCATATTTTTTACGTAATCAGCATGTCCAGGACAATCAACGTGTGCATAATGTCTATTAGGTGTTTCATACTCTACATGGGTAGTGTTAATTGTAATACCTCTTTCTTTTTCTTCGGGAGCATTATCAATTTCATCATAACCTTTTACTATAACATTTTTATTCTGTTTTCCTAAAACTGTTGTTATTGCAGCAGTTAAGGTTGTTTTTCCATGGTCAACGTGTCCAATCGTACCAATATTTACGTGCGGTTTCGTTCTTTGAAAAGTCTCTTTACACATAATTTGCTCTTTTTATCAATATTAATAAATGGTGCGGGTGATGGGAATCGAACCCACATAGCTAGCTTGGAAGGCTAGTGCTCTACCACTGAGCTACACCCGCCAACACCGAGTATATTTTCTACTACTTCAGGCGAAGTAGTTCGAATTAATACAATTAGAGCTAAATTTAACTAATATTAAATTAATTTGCAAGAAAAGTTTTGATTTAATTAACAAATAAATAAAAAAATATTAAAATAAACTAATCATTGAATTTAAATCAAAATAAAATATGTTTTAATTATTGTTAATTAAGTATATAATATATGATTAGTAAAAGAACAGGAGCAGAAATAATATTAAATAGGCAATATATTAAAGATTTGTCATTTGAAAATCCAAAAGCACCAGAAATATACACATACAAGGATGTACAGCCAAAACTGGATGTATCAATAGATATAAACGCAACAAAACTACAAAATGAAATATTTGAAGTAGAAAATGTAATAAATGTTACAGCAAAAAAAGATGATGAAACATTATTTATTGTAGAACTAGTTTATGCTGGTATTTTTACCATCAAAAATGCTAGTGAAGAACTTATACAAGAAAGCTTGTTTATAGATTGTCCTACAATGATTTTTCCATTTGAAAGAAGAATAATAACAGATATTTCAAGAGATGCTGATTTACCTCCATTATTGCTAGATATTATAGATTTCGAACAAATGTATGAATCCAAAAAACATATGTTAACTAATGATAAGAAATAAAATTACACCAAAATGATAAACAAAAAAAATATAAAAAACTTAATTTTGTCTGGAATAAAAAAAGAGTTAGTACTCTTTGAGGATACGGCGAATATTGAAAATATAGAGACTGAATTCAGTAACGAATATAGATTTTTCACAACAGAAGCTAAAGAATTTATAGAAAATAACTTTCTAGATTATAATAAAAAAAACAAGAAATTGTTAAACGAAGAAATTATAAGCCTAAAAAGCTTTGATTTTTATGGTGGAAAAATATTCATAAACTATGAAAGTAGTGATATAAAAACATATTTAGCCACAAAAAATGATAACTATGTTAAATATATTGAATCAGATAATTTTTTTACAATACCAATAGTTATAAGTAATATTACGATCACAAACGATAATAAAATTGTTTTTTTAGAAAAAGAAAACTATGATTTGACTAGTGACTATGTAAAGAATTGTGATATTGTTTCTGAGAAGATAGATTTTTTAAAATGCTTTGAGAGACAAATACAGAATGTAGTTAAAAAGTCAGTTGAAATCGAAAATTCAAAATTAATCGGCATATATCAGTCAGATAAATGTGTATTAGTATTTAGTCATAATATTAAAATAGAGAGTAATTATATAGAAGAAGTACAAAACAAAAAAGATACAAACAATTCTGCGAAGTTACTCTTCTTAACGAATAAAGAAGATATTATAGGAAATAATATAAAAAATGAGAATTTTTCAAATGGATCAAGAATAGCTTTGAAATTTCATTTGAAAGAAAATTTTTTCAATTATAATTATATAAATACAAAAATATAATTTATGAAAAAAATATATGGATTTGACAATCTCAAGCAACAATTTATAGATAACTTCGTTAGTAACAGATTGCATCACTGCAATATGATTGCTGGGATCCGTGGGGTTGGTAAAATGCAATTTATACTAGATTTAGCATCTATAATTTTAAGCCAAAAAGAAGATAAATTCAGTATTAATGAAAATGAAATAGAATTGACTAAAAAATTAATAGAAAGTGGTGGCCATACTGATTTAACAATATTGGATATAAATACTATTGATGATTCAGGCAAAGAAAATTTGTCAAAGAAAGCTGAAATAAATGTAAAACAAGTTAGAAAAACTATAGATGAAATAAAATTGACACCGTCAATATCAAAAAATAAAGTTCTAATAATAGATTCTATAGACAATGTTAATATAAACGGACAAAATGCTTTATTAAAGACACTAGAAGAACCTACTAAAAACACATATATATTTTTAGTATGTCATAATTTGAATAAAGTTATAAATACAATTTTATCAAGAAGTAATATTACTTTTGCACCAGATTTAACAATTGAGGATTGGGGACAAACTATATCAGATATATTAGAAAGTGAAGATATTGATTTTGATTATGATATACAAACTTTATACGATATTTCTGATCATTCTATTGGAAAAGCTCTAGAAATGATAAACTGTAAAGCATTAAATCTTTATGAAAATATGATTGATATAGTCTGCAATAATCTCGACTTAAATAAATTTCAAAAGATTTTTGACTATTCTGGTTCAAATGAAATGTTTTGTATATTTTCGACTATCATCAGTAAGCTATTTGAAAATATAATAAAATTTTACAGAACAAATAACGAGAATATTTTTACAAAAAATACTATTATAATACAGGAATTCCTCAAAAAAAATAGTATAGATAATATAATAAATAGATACGAAAACATAAAAAAAGCTATAAATGAAACAAACATTTATAGCTTAGATAAAAAACAAACTATTAATGTTATATTAACAAATTACAACAACATTATATAGTTTTTGGATTGATCCATGAAATTGTATTATCAGACTTTTTATAGATAACATTTATAAGTCCATTATCTTTATTAACAAACATATATGCAGGTAAGTTTAAAAGATCCATTTTCATTAGGGCTTCCTCTATATTAGCCTCTTCAATTTCTGTTTCTTTTTCTTCTATAACAGTAAATAGAGATGCATTATCATCAACTATTAGATGTTCACCCTGCTCTTTTTCATCAATTATTTTATCTTCTTCTAATTCATTTTCTTTTAATATCCATCTGTCGGCCATTATATATGGTATTTCACTATTTTTGGCTTTTGAATTTGATATTTTCTTTCTATAGTTTAAAAGTTTAGACTTATATTTTCTTAACTGTTTCAACATTTTTATTAGTGATAAATCAAATGAGTGATATATATCTTCCGAAGCAGCACTGGATTTAACAATTATACCTTTTTTATTTCCATCAGTCGCTACTATATTTGTTTTATATCTACTACCATCCTTTGAAAAAAAGACATTAACTTCTATTATATTGTCTAAATACTTTGATATTTCCTCACTGGTTTTTCTTTCGACATAATTAGGTAAACTCATACCTAAAGAAAAATTATTATTGATTTTTACTTTCATATAAAAGTATATTTATTTAATAATATTAATGAATATAGTATAATTTTAAATTAAGTCAATTACTTTTACTATTGAAACTATTAATTTTTAAGATAATATTCTATCAAATGTTTCATGTGAAACAAAATGAATAACGAGAGTAAAATAATATCAATTGTAAATCAGAAAGGTGGGGTAGGGAAGACCACAACTGTATTAAACATAGCAGCAGCTTTAGCAGTTTTAGGTAACAAAACGTTAGTTATAGATTTTGACCCACAGGGAAATTTAAGCTCTGGCTTAGGTATAGATGATCGTAGTGAAACAATATATAATGTATTATGTACTAGAATAAGTATATCTAAAGCTATTAGAAAAACTAAAATAGAAAATTTAGATATAATACCTACTGATATGAACTTAGCTGCTTTTGAAATAGAAATAATAGATAAAAATAATAGAGAATATATTTTAGATAAAAAGTTAAACGAAATAAAAAATAAATATGATTTTATTATAATAGATTGTCCACCATCATTAGGGCTCTTAACTGTAAATTCATTAACAGCATCAAATTCAATAATAATACCATTACAATGCGAGTTTTTTGCTTTGGAAGGCTTAAGCCATTTATTAGAAACCTCAGAAAGAATAAAATCCAATTTCAATAGTAAACTACACATAGATGGTATTTTACTAACTATGTATGATAAAAGAAATAAACTAACAGAACAAATAGAAAGAGACGTAAGGAACTACTTGGGAGAGTTAGTTTATGAAAATGTAATTCCAAGAAATGTTAAACTTGCTGAGTCAACATCCTTTGGAATGCCAGCTATAATTTATGATATGAACTGTAGTGGTTCTATCGCTTATATTAACTTTGTAAAAGAACTTGTAAAAAGAAATGTCAGAAGCAAATAAAAAATTTGGTAAAGGTCTATCATCTTTATTAGGTAATAAAAATTTGTCTATACTAGAAACAAAAAATGAAATAGATATAAATTCTATTATTGTCAATAAAAATCAACCGAGAAAAAATTTTGATAATGAAACATTAGAAGAATTGGTACAATCAATTAAAAAATTTGGAATATTACAGCCAATTATTGTTAGAAAAATAGACGATAAGTATGAGATAGTGGCTGGAGAAAGACGTTTTAGATCAGCTCTGTTGGCAGGTTTAAAAAAAGTACCCGTAATAATCAAAAGTCTAGAAGACAAAGAGGCTTTTAGCCTTAGTATAATAGAAAATATACAGAGAGAAAATCTAAATCCAATAGAAGAGGCTAGTGCTTACCATGAACTTGTTGAAAAGTATAATTATAAACAACAAGAAATATCTGAGATAATAGGAAAAAGTAGAAGTCATATAGCAAATTTAATGAGGTTATTGTCACTTCCAAAAAAAGTAAAAAGTTATCTCATAGAAGGGAAAATAGAAATGGGACATGCAAGGGCTTTAGTGAACTACAAAAATGCAGAAGATATCATAGACTATGTGGTTGATAACAAATTAACAGTGAGGGAAGTTGAGACATTAATTAAAGAAAATAAAATACCAACTATTAAAAATAAATGTAACGAAAATAAAAATATTCCCAATAGAATTACAAATAAAATTAATGATTTTTCTGAAATGATTGGCTTTGTCTGCAAAACAACATATAATGAAAAAAATGGTTCAAGCAGTATAACAATAAAATTTAAAACTGAGGACGAACTTCTAGAATTTATTAACAAATTTAGTAACTAATGCTAGTTAACGATATAAAAGATGGAAATAAAAAAATACTCATTATTGGTATCAATAGTTTAAGTGTTTCTTTAAGTAAAATATTGGTAAATTATAATAATATCGTGACTTTTTTTGAAAAAAATAACATATTATCAATGATTTACAAACAAACAATTGATAAAACATTGGATATAGTGAATTCCTTAGAATGTGACTTTAATAGCTTTGATTACATAATCGTTGGTAAAAAATTAAATTCAGGAGACTTTGAAACAGATAATTTGATGAAAATCATAAACAAATTATCAGATAAAGTCTATATAATTTCGGAAATTATACATATTTTATATCCAGATAAATATTTTATTCATATTATCGACGAAACCCATCGAGATTTAGTATACTCAGAATTGGATTATATTTATAAAGAAAATTCAGTAAACACTATAAGATTGCCTTTTTTTGACAATGAAGATGAAGAACAATTGAAAAATATAGATATTTCAGATATAGATATATTCATAGTTGGTGATTGTAATAAAGAATTTCTAAAAGATTTAAATTTTAATATAATAGGTTTTTTTGATCTTAAAGATAAATATATTGATGATTATACTAAAAATTTATTTTTAAAACAGAGTCAAACTTCAAAATCTTTTATAAATACAGACAACGAATATTTAAAGGAATTTCATAAAAATATTCAGGAGAACAGTAAATTATCTTCTAAAATAATATCAATATCAACAAAAAAACTAATAGAAAATGGTTATTCATATATAAACGATACGATATATTGTTATATTGATAACAATGATTCTTACGATCTAGTAGAAAATGACTATATAGTAAGTAATATTAGCAAAGTTAGCACATTAGCTTCTTTCGCAATCGCTACCAACACAGGTCAAACAATAGATACCACAGTGGAATGTTTAAAAAATTTCCGTGGCACTACAAATATTATAGAATATATTAATAAGGTTAATAATATAAGATTCATAAATAACATATGGGCAACAACCAATGATATACTGATATCACCTTTTGAAACATATAATAACATATATGTTATTTTCGTAACAAATGGTAAACAGAGTAATTTTTTCAGAATTAAAAATTACACAAAAAACATGAAAAAAATATTTTTGGTTGATATGTTTGACTGTATTAATTTAAGTGATAATGAAAAAAAAATAGATATAAGAAAATATAAAAATATAGATGAAGCATTTAAAGAAGTTATTGCGAATATAAAGGATGATATTAACAATCACGAACCTGAAGAAGTAACAGTTTTACTGAGCCCGATCATTGACGATAAGATGAACTCAGTTTATTATAAAGATTATGGAATTAAATTTAAACAACTAATAGAAGGTTTATAATATGGAAAAATTGAAAGGTAAATTTATAACTTTTGAAGGAGGGGAGGGTGTAGGGAAAAGCACGCAATCTAAACTCTTTGTTGAGAAATTGAATGAAAATGGCATAAAAACTGTTTGGACTAGAGAACCAGGCGGTTGTGAAGATGCAGAAGAAATAAGAAAATTAATTATAAGTGGAAGTACTGGTAGATGGGATGGAATTACAGAACTATTGTTAATATATGCTGCTAGACGTGTTCATACAGAGAAAAAAATAAAACCATTATTGAAAGAAGGTGTTACAGTCGTTTCAGATAGATATTTTGATTCGAGTCTCGCTTATCAAGGTTTTGGACATAAATTACCCATAGAAAATGTAGAAACCATCAGGAAAATAGTGTTAGGAGACTTTAAACCTGACTTAACTATATTTTTAGATATGGATACTGAAGAAGCATTAAAAAGAACTGACAAAAGAGGTGATAAAAATAGGTTCGAAGATATGAATCTCGAATTTCACAAAAGAGTTAAAAATGGTTTTAACTATATAATGACTCATGAAAAAGATAGATTTATTCATATTGACGTTTCTAAAATAGGAACAGAGGAACTAACTAATATAATAATCAAACAATCTACCAATTTTCTCTCAAAAATTTAAAAAATCAGAAGAAAACTTAAATATATGAGTTTTCTATTTTTAAAAACCTATTAAAACTGATATCCTTCTGGAATTTCCACATTTTTAACAGATGGGTCTTTCATACCAATAATATGATAACCACCATCTACATGTAATATTTCTCCTGTAACTCCACTAGACAGATCACTTAGGAGATAAAGAGCTGCTTTACCATTATCTTCCGGCGTTACATTTTTTTTCATAGGCGCATTGAGTTCATTATATTCTAGCATATAGTTAAAGCCACCAATCCCAGATGCAGCAAGTGTTTTTATAGGACCAGATGAAATGGCATTAACTCTTATATTTTTTTCACCCAAGTCATTTGCGAGATACATAACACTAGTTTCTAAAGCCGATTTTGCAACTCCCATAACATTATAATGTGGGATTACTTTTTCGGAACCATAATATGTCATAGCTAGTATACTACCGCCCCCTGCTTTTTCCATAAGCGGAACAGATTTTTTAGTAAGCGCTACCAAAGAATATGCCGAAATATCCATAGTATTTTTGAAATTATTCCTACTTGTGTTATAATATTTACCTCTAAGCTCATCTTTGTCTGAATAGGCAACAGAATGTACTAGAAAATCAAGTTTACCAAATTCTTTTTCTAACGTTTCAAAAACATTGTCTATATCTTGATCATTAGTAACATCACATGACAAAGTTACTTTTACGTTAAGTTCTTCTGCTAATGGTATAACTCGCTTTGCACCAGCATCACCTTGGTATGTTAAGGCTACTTCAGCACCATTATTGACAGCTTCTTTGGCTATTCCCCACGCAATTGACTTGTTATTTAAAACA
>CASFUN010000042.1 GCA_949298005.1 uncultured Alphaproteobacteria bacterium
AATTTTGATGCCTCCCGTATAGTTCAAACAGGAGACAGGGTAATGCCCAGAACAGTATTTGAGAATTTATATGTGATTATATTTGAATAACATTAATAATTAATTAGTTTATTAAAAATACTGGTATTTTATATTTTTTCTATAAATTTTATCAAATTTTTTGCATTTTCAATTTTACTTTTGTATTTACCGGTTCTTCTTTTGGATCTATACATTTTGTTACATATTTTGTATCTAATAAGATCTATTTTTGTTTTAAATAATCGTTGTTTTTTCCCTTTAAAGAAAGGACTTTTGAATGAAGTTTTAGTCCATATCTGGTATGACTCACCATTAAAACCTCCAGATATCCATGGTTTAAGCCCGTAAAAATGAAATATTTTTGCTTTTTTATTTAATTCGTCAATTAATTCTTGGCTAAAATTAGAAGTATCTCCAATATCCTCAAAACAAAAATTATATTCAAAACCCATATGTTTTATTTTTCCTAAACACACGCCATTAAGAACATCTTGGTCTTGGAAAGGTAAACTGTCATGGTTTTTTATGAATTCTAAACATTTATTTAAAAAATTATATTCATTGCAATTCTCTATATTATACAATATAATACCTACATTTATGTAACTATCATCTATATAATTATCAACATTTAAAACCCTTTTTTCAGTTCCATCTTCTTTAGTTTTAGTAATATATTCTAGTTTAAAACTATAACTGTCTGTGTGTTTCGTACCAGCTATCAGATAATTTTCTAAATTTGTATTATATAGCTCTACGAGATTATCATTTATTAAAATATCTACGTCCAAATATAGTACTTTATTGTAATTTTTAAAAATATCAGGAATAAAGAGCCTACTATAGGTTGATCTTGTAAGATGACGTGTTTCGCCTTTAAACTTAACATCTTTATTTTTTTTAAAATATTCACTTATATCTATAAACCGCATAGATACATTCTTAAAATCTTTTACTTGTTCTAATAATAACCATTTATTTTTATCTTTAATTTTGTCTTCAAGTATAACTATATCATAGTTATAATCTTTAGACATGTTATCAGTTAAGGAGATAATGGCTACACTTAAATATTTAGCATAATTATTATCTGATGCCAAAGCTACTGCTATATTATTGTTATCAAATGCTGGTTGAAGTTCTTCAGTAATAGTATAATCTTTACTATAATATTTTTTGTTATTAATTATCATAAGCTAAAACTTCCTACAATTTTGTGGGATAAAATTATTATAGATAAAATAAAAAAATATGCAATAATACCAACATATACATAACTAAAAATAGTTAATAGTATATTTAATACTATCGTCTAACATTCAGTATCTCTCACGTCCCGTATAGTTCAAACAGGAGATAGAGTTATACCTAGAACTGTATTTCAGAATTTATATGTGATTATTTCAGAGTGAGTCTTCAAAAAATAAACAAACAACAAAAAAGGAGATTAAAAATAATCTCCATTAATTATTGTTGAACTAAATAAATAACTAGAAATTAAATCTAATTCCAGCTGTAATCATTTTGTCAACTCTACTTAATTCAGAAACTTTCACAGCATCGTCTCCTCCTAAACTAGCCTTATTTTTCTCAACAAAATCTTTATAATCTTTAGTTGTACCAAACCAAGTCATTCTATAAGAAATGTCAAAAGATATACATTCCGTCAACTTAATGTCTGTTCCAAGTCTAAAACCAAAACCAAAATCACTTGTGGTCTTTTTATCAAAGCTAGGGATGGTATATTTAGGTTTTCCAGGATTATAGGAAACTATTCCACCAACATTTAATGTTACTTTATTTTCAAGTACATAACCAACATTAAGATCCAAGTTTATTCTGTGTCCGCTGATATCTTGATCTATGGATGTTATTTTTGTTCTTGAACCTTTTTTTGGATCTGTATCTGTATATGAAACATATCCATAAGAAGGTTTAGCATATATATATGATAAACCACCACCAATTAAAATATCACTAAAATTCCAATTATAACCGGTTTCTATACCAAAGCCTAGTGTGTTCATGGACATATTACCCATTGCGGATTTGCCTCCAAGAACAACATTTTCAAACGTATCAGCGAAAACATTAACTCCGTTTAATCCAACGTATGCACCGCCTAATTTAGCGTGTGAACTAGCTGAAGCTACAACAGAAGCCACTACTGCAGCTAAAATAGTTTTTTTATTTCTCATAAATATTCATTCAAAGTTATTAAACTTATATTAAGTTAGCATATATTATTTAATAATCAACATTATATTGAATTTATCTAATATGGATGTATAATTGTGGAAATTTTATGCATATATTATAAAATGAATAATCGTGGATTTTCAACAATTGAATTAGTTTTAGTTATTACTTTCATGGGGGTTTTAACATTATTTACGAGTAAAGCTACAATATGGATAAAAACTAAAAAGTTAGATTTTGTCGTTTCTGAAATTAATAATATTATAAATAATGATAATTCTTCAACAATAGAATCTAATTTTAATCAAGATACGGAGTGGCTAATTGTAAAAAAAAAATTCAACGGAGAAAATAGTATATATCATGAAATAACTAGATATAAAAATACAAACTTATTCAGTGAAATTGACATTTTATATATTTTAAAAAAAACTAACGATGATAGAATGTATATAACAAATAATGGTATTATAATTTCTAAAGAATTAATAAATAACAATAAAAATAAAAATGATAGAGTTTATGGTATAGCTATAAAAAAATAGTATTTGAGTCTATAAACTGATATTTTCTAAAAATTCATACTGTATTTTGTTAAATAGATAAAAACTATTTTTATCTAACCATTCGTTTTCTTTGTGATTATTCCCACCCGTTGCTTGGTTGGAGATTATATTTATGCCTTTTTCGGCAAAATATCTTGAATCGTTTGTTGCGGAAATTGTTTTATATTGAATATCTATACCATTATTTTTAGCAATTTTATTGTAAAGTTTGTGATACTTGCTGTTTATATCGTTTTTAGTACACCTATTAAACATGAGTACATCAAATCTTACATTATTTACCATATAGCTATTCAAATGTTTAATTATGTCAGGTTCGTTGAAATTCATATCAATTTCATTACCAAAATCTTCACAATAAAAACTATTAAATTCTTTTTTTATCTTTTCTATAGTTTGTTTTATATCTTGATTATTACCTATAAGTTTTATAGTTATAGCACCTAAATTTGTTTGAATTATCTCAGATAAATCATTACCACTGTCACTATCTAAAATAACTTTTGTTTTTAGATTGATTTCGTCAGCCCAAAATCTTGCTACGTTTTCTCCACCTGTTTCTTCGTCAGAAGTAACCAAAACGCCATATTTTGTGTTACTGTTAGTTTCAACAATTTTATTTAAATTTATTAAATTACTGACTACAAAAGATTTCATATCAAAAACTCCTCTACCGAATATCTTGTCTGTAGTTTCTGTCATCACATACCTGTCTGACTTATATACGTCTATATGGCATAAACTTAACACATCAAAATTTAAAGCGTTTTGATTTGAAAATAAAATAGATTTGTAACCGTTTATGTTTTTCTCAAAAATAAATGCACTTTTTGAAACTATATTTTTGCATAATGCGAAACATTTCTCTATTGCACTAAAATTGCCGGTAAAACTTGGAATTGATACAAGTTCTTTTATGTATTCTATCATAAAAATTCTTTGAAATTTAGTACGTTAATTTTGTATGAAATTATCAAATATAAAAAACCGCTTATGAAAATTGATAAAAATAATTTGAGAAATTTTTTAAGTAAAATGTATTTATTGCATATAAAAAGGCTCAATATCATAAATATTGAGACATATATTATTTTAGCCAATACTACATAAAATCTTGTAGTAAGCTCTAGTTTATTAAATTTTGTCAACATATATAATAGTATGAATAAATTGATATATGTTGAAATAACTGTTGATATGACTATACCTATAAATCCATAATAGCAAACAAATATTAGGTTGAATATAATATTTGAAATAAGAGATACAAAAGAAGCTACCATTGGAGTTTTAGTATCTTTACTAGAATAAAAAATTGTTTGTAGAACTTTTGAAATTATAAAACTTGGTATTGCTAACGAGTAAATCTTTAAACAGTTACTTACATTTCTTGAAGCTATACAATTAAACTCTCCTCTTTCAAAAAGTATAGATATTATCGGATACGAGAGTATATTTAAACCTATAGCACAAGGCAAACCTAGAAAAAGTGCAAATAAGATTGCATTCTCTTGTGTATCATTTGTATCATAATCTTTTCTTTCAATTTTTTTTGATAATAATGGCATTATAGCTGTACTTAAAGCAGTACCTATAAGAGATATTGGTAATTGTATCAATCTTTCACTATAATATAAATATGATACAGCACTAGGTATTTTGGCAGCTATTATTGAGTCTATCAAAGAATTAATTTGAACTATACCAGAACTAATTAAGCCAGATGAGAAGTTATTTAAGAATTTTTTTGTTATATTATCTAATTTTGGATATATTGGATAAAGTATAATTCCATTCTTGATAGTAAAAAATAAAAGCCAAAGAAATTGGATTAATCCTCCAATTAAAACAGCGTATGATAGTATGAATGCTATATTTCTATTTAAATAGACCGATAATATAGATGAAATTATAAAAGTCATATTAAGTATGACCGGATTTATTGATACCACAGAAAATTTTCCGTATGAATTTAATATTCCAGACATAAAGCTAACTAGTGATATAAAGATTAAATACGGAAATGTAATTCTGGATAGTATCACAGTTAATTTGAATTTGTCGGGATTGTTGGCAAAAACAGCAGCTATTATATTTACAACGTTTGGCATAAATATTTCAATTATTAAAGTAACTATAAGGAGAAAATATAGTAATAGCGAAAAGATATTTCTTGAGAATTTTATAATAGATTTTTCATCGTCATTTACTATTTGACTTGAAAATATTGGAACAAACGCAGCATTAAACGCACCTTCCGATAACATATTTCTAAAAAAATTTGGTAATTTAAATGATGTTAAAAATACATCTGATAATAAACACGTACCAAGATATTTGGCAAAAAATATGTCTCTTACAAATCCAGAAATTCTTGATAGTAGTGTAAAGAAACTAACTATAAATGTTGATTTCAAAAAACTCACTTAAATGATCAAAACTTGATTTTATATTAGAGTATGGTATGTTATAACCTATAAAAATCAACTGATTGAATGGTAATTTTCCATTTTTTAATTCTAATACTTATGAGTTTCACAGCTTTTTGTGAAAACAATAAAGTTGCTAACCCTAAGGATACAAAAATTGTTGAAGAAAAAATAGAACAAAATAAAGAGATAGATCAAAATGATGATATTAATGAATTTAAAAGGAAATTATTTAATGAAGAAGAGTTAAGAAAAGGAACTAATAATGTTGTAGAAGATGATGATTTTGATGTTTTACTAGAGGAAGAACAAGAAGAAAAAAAAGAACAAAAAAAGAAAAAGAAGAAATGAAAAAAGATGAAGAAAGTAATAAAAAAGAACAAAATAAAGAAGAAGATAACAACAAAGAAAAAAAAATAGAAACAGAGGCCAAAGATAGTAAAACTATAAAATCGGAAGACAATAATAATACAAATAAAAACAAGACTTCAAATACCAAAGAAGATAAAGAGATAACAAAGCAAAATATAATTAATGATATCTATAATATAACAGACACAGGTGTATCTGAAGAATTTTTGTTCCCCAAAGAATATAAAAATATTATAAATAATCAAACTACAATAAAGAAAGAAGGTTCAAACAAAGAGTCTGATATACCAATTTTATATGTAGTTGAAAAAAATATAGTTGATTTTAATACGACTGAAATACCAGAAGAGATAATGACGATTAAAAGAAGTGAAGAAAACAAACATATACCAACAATAGTAACCACTGATGATATGCAAGACATTGCAAAAAAAGCTATCATTGCAAACGACTTGGCTGTATTAAGAGGTGTTGTTGAACAAGTACAAAATCCTGATTTTATGATAGACTTAAACAGAACAGCATTTGTATTTTGTATTGAAAATTCAAAGTATACTTTAGTTAAGTATATGATATATAGTGGTGTTTCTATAAATAGACAGGATAATGAGGGAAATACACCGTTACATATAGCTATAAAAAACAAAGACTTAAAAATGGTACAATTACTGTTAAACAGTGGTGCTGATATCAATATCGGTAATAACATAAAAGACACACCACTTTTATATTCTTTAAAACATTCAGATGATAGAATATCGATATTTTTGCTAAAATTTGGTGCAGATATTAATGTAAAAAATCTAGATGATGAAACAGCACAATCACTATGTATTAAATACGGCAAAAAAAGAATACAGCAATATATAATGGATATAAAACGAACAGGGAATAAAGAAATATGACTTATGAATTTTCAAAAGAATCAATAATTGATAAACTGAATTGGATAAATAAAAACTTAATACTTATATTTATAATATTATTTGCAATAGGTATATCAACATTATATTCGGCTAGCAATGGAAATATTAAGCCTTGGCCAATAAGACAATTATTATATTTTCTAATTTTTTTCCCTATCTCTATAATCATAGCCATAACTGATATAAATTTTTGGTTCAAAAACTCTTATTTTATATATTTTGTTACAACAATATTGCTATTACTTGTAGCTGTTGTAGGGCACAACTCTATGGGTGCTACAAGATGGATTAATCTTGGTTTTATACGGATACAGCCATCAGAGTTTATGAAAATAGGTTTGATTTTGGCTTTAGCCAGATATTTTTTTCAATGTAATTTATCAGAAATAGATAACAATAAAAAACTTATATTACCTATATTAATGTTTATATTTCCATGCTTATTGATATTAAAGCAACCTAACCTTGGAACTGCACTTATATTAAGTACAATTATGGTTTCAATATTATTTTTTGTTGGGGTTGGAATGAAAAAATTTATCTTATGTTTCATAATAGCTTTAGCTTCAATTCCAATAGCTTGGAAGTTTGTTTTACATGATTACCAAAAGCAAAGAGTTATGACTTTTCTTAATCCTGATAGTGACCCATTAAATAGTGGATACAACCTAATGCAATCAAAAATAGCCATAGGTTCTGGTGGGATATGGGGAAAAGGTTTCCTTAAAGGAACACAAGGACAACTGAAATTTCTACCAGAAAAACATACTGATTTTATATTTACTATATTATGTGAAGAATTTGGTTTTATTGGTGGTCTAACTGTTATAATATTATTCATAATTGTTTTTATAATGTTAATATACATAATAACAAAATGCACACATACATTTGGTAAAGTTATAGTTGCTGGAATTTTCATTAATCTTTTCTGTCATTTTTTTATAAATATAGGTATGATCACAGGTATACTTCCGGTAGTTGGAACACCTTTACCCTTGTTTTCATATGGCGGAAGTATAACTGCAACAACATTAATTTCTCTAGGGTTTGTTTTAAATATTGATTTAAATAGAGAAGCAGAAATAAAAACTAATTTATAAAACATGAAAAAAAAATTATTTATAATTGCTGGCGAAAAATCAGGAGATTTACTTGGGTCAAAAGTTCTAGCTAAAATTGACAGATTTAAATTTGATATTGAAGGAATAGGTGGTAGTTTAATGGAAAATATAGGCTTTAAAAGTAAATTTCCAATGAAAGAATTATCTGTTATGGGAATTTTTGAAATATTACCAAAAATCTTCAAATTATTAAAAATTATAAATGAAACAGCTGAGTATATAGTTAAAAGTCAGCAAGATATAGTGCTAACTATAGACTCTCCAGATTTTTGTTTCAGAGTTATGAAAAAAGTCAAAAAACTTGATAAAGACAACAAAATAAAAAAAATACATTTTATAGCACCTAGCGTTTGGGCTTACCGAAAAAATAGAGCTAAAAAAATATCAAAAATATATTATAGACTATTTTGCATACTGCCTTTTGAACCACCATATTTTGAAAAATATGGACTAAAAACAATTTTTGTCGGCCATCCTATTTTTGATAAAGATTCAACAGAATATAGTTTCAACAGTAGGTTAATTTCATATAAGAAAAATTCCAAGACTATATCAATAACAGTTGGTAGCAGAATTAATGAGGTTAAAAAACTTTTACCAATAGTTTTAAAATCAATAAGACTATTAAATGAAAAATATAGTAACCTATTCTATAATTTTTTGGCAACGGAAGATACATACGAATTAGTAGAAGAGTATATTATAGCTAGTGATATTAAAAATATAAAAATACTAATTAATCAAAATGATAAGAATAAATCATTAGAAAATTCAGTATTAGCCATAGCAAAATCTGGAACAAATACATTAGAAATCGCAGCTAGTTCAGTACCTATGATAGTTATATACAAATTTAATAATATAACGAATTTAATTGTCAGAATATTAAGACATTTTTCAAAGGTAAAATTCGCAAACTTAATTAATATTATGTCTAACAGAGATATTATTCCAGAATTAATACTAAATAAATGCAACTCAATTAACATATTTAAATATGTATCAAACATGTTAGAGAATGAAAAATTAAGACTTGAACAAATATCAATAAATATTAAAGTTTTAGAGAAACTTGGTTTTAATGATAATAATTCATCTTCAGTAAAAATTGTAGAGGAAATAAATAGGTTAGTAGATGTTTAAAACATTAATAATTTTTTTATCTTATATAAATTTTTGTTACGGCAATAACAACATTCCAGGTTCAAAAAACAAAACTATAATAGAAGCAGACAAAGTAATTTTAGAAGACAGAAAAAAAACAGTCTCCTTTCATGGTAATGTTATTTGTAAAAATGGCGAAATAACAATTAAAGCTGACCGAATGTTAGTTGAATACAATAAAAAGTTAAGTTCGGGCAAAGACACAAAAATAGAAAATATATACGCCTATGAAAACGTTAAATTTAGCAATGGTAAAATAATTGTAACTGGAGACAAAGGTAATTATAATCTAGGAAATGATCTAGTAATAATTGAAGATAATGTTATGATGAACAATGATGATATCGTTGCGCTTGGAGAAAAATTAACATATAATGTAACAACAGATGACACTAAAATGGATGGTATAAAAAAACAAAATAAAAATAATAAGAGAGTTATAATTATTTTGGATGATATAAATAAAATCAAGTATGAGCATGTTATTGGGAAATAGAATTATAAATGTTGAAAATATAAAAAAAACATATGATAACAAAACCGTAGTGGAAGATGTTAGTTTAAATCTAAAACAAGGGGAGATAGTCGGACTACTAGGTCCAAATGGTGCTGGTAAAACAACAACGTTCTACATGATTGTTGGATTAGTAACTGTTACCAGTGGGAAAATATATCTAGATGGACATGATATAACAAATATCCCAATGAACAAAAGAGCTATGGCAGGAATAGGTTACTTACCACAAGAGGCTTCAATATTTAGAGGAATGAATGTAGCTGATAATATATATTCAATACTCGAACTATCTGAGAAAGATAAACGCAAAAGGCTAAGAAGATTAGATGAATTACTGAACGAGTTCTCAATAACTCACATAAGAAAATCAATGGCATTATCATTATCAGGTGGAGAAAGAAGACGTGTAGAAATAGCAAGAGCACTTGCGACAAATCCTTCTTTTATATTGCTTGATGAGCCATTTGCTGGAATAGATCCGATAGCTGTGAACGATATAATTAGTATTATATTAAGACTAAAAAATATGGGTATAGGTGTTTTAATAACTGATCATAATGTGCGGGAAACTTTATTAACGGTAGATAGAGCCTATATAGTCCATGATGGTAAAATTTTGGCATCAGGTAACAGAGAAGAAATTATAAATAATAAAGAAGTTAAAAAATTTTATTTAGGCGATAATTTTTCAATTTAATTATTTTTTTATGATAGTATAGTCATATTTATGTGATATATCGCTATTTTTTATAAAAATTAATAATTATTTATTTTATATATAAACATATTAATTCAATTTTGTTAACATCTTGACAACAGTTATTTGTATTATTATGATTTCGGTGTGTAAGTTGTTATTATTTATCATTTCATAATGACTCCACATGGTATATTTTTTATTGAGAAAATATATTAATTAATTTTTTCCT
>CASFUN010000043.1 GCA_949298005.1 uncultured Alphaproteobacteria bacterium
AATTACCGCGATAACGGAACTGAAATCAGTGAGTTTCGTAAAAATATAAGCTACGGTTTTATAATTGCTAATTCTATAACAAAATTTATGCAAGCTTGTTACCAGATTTCAAAGGATCTTGAAGGTAAAGAAAGTAGAAATTATAGATCATACTTTCAGTATGGGCCAAAGACATTGTATAAAAATATGCAAAATGTACAAAACATTAAGTATGAATATGGAGAAAAGGTAAAAATGATAATACTGGATAAATATTATGAGAATAATAATGGCTTTTATAAAATAGAAGTAATTTCAGGAATTGAATTAGATAATGCTGATTATTTGGAGCAAAAAATAAAGGAAGTTGAATTTTACCTACTAGGCACACCAAATAAAAATAATAAAAGGGAAGATGGTATTATAGCTAGAATATTTAATAATGTTTTAAGCAGCGGCTTTGTGTTATTTGCTAAAGCTATTTTGATGCTTTATGTGGTATATTATGGATTTAGAATTATATTTGGTTTCAAAAAAGATAGAAATGATAGGAGTGTTATAAATAATAAAGATTTGATGATAACATTAGTTAAGTTTATTGTAATTGCTATTTTCTTATCGCCTGCTGCATTTTCATTTTTCAGCGAATTAATACTCAGTTCTGTTATTGACGGTACTATAGGTATTATAGACTTAATTGCAGGTATTTTTTCTAATAATTTTAATGATAACAGTATAGCATTAACCAGTGGTTTAAAATATGCTAATGAAGTGAAATCTTTATCAAGAAACTTTGCTATAGTTGATGAGATATTGAATTTTTTTACAGATAAAGTAATTCTTTCGAAGGTATTAGCATTTGCTTTTAACTTTACGCAAACATTTGGTAGTGGCTTAATCATATCTATTGGGATTCTTTTGGTTTTACTATTCTATGTATATAAATTGATACAATCTATAGTACCTTTTATATTTGTTCTTTTACAGTTTACTTTAGCTTTACCTTTAGCGCCTTTATTTATTTTATTTATTTTATTTAAAGAAACTAGCTATATATTTCAAAATTGGTTAAAATTTATTTTATCAAAAAGTTTAGAACTGATAGGTTTTTTTACAGCTTTTTACTTTTGTACATCAATTATAAATAATTTTATTAAGAAATTACTGGCTTATAAAGTTTGTTTTATGGGACTAGGAGATAAGCTTTTCCCAAATGTTGATAATAAGATTGAAGCTACTAGTTTTAGTGATTTTATGGATGGTAATTGGTTTTTTGAATTAATAAAAAAAATACTGAATAATTTTCTAGCAGTTTCTATAGAAGGTTTGCCAAAGAATTATTTTCTTCAGTATATGATAAATATTCTTATAACAGCTATCCTTGTTTTTATGTTTGACATATTATTAAGAGAAATTATGAATATAATAAATTCAATTCTTACTATAGATGGTGCCACGGCAAATACTGGTGGAAAGAATGCTATGGCTGCTGCAGCCTCTGGCGAATTCAGTCTTGATAGGCAGTTTATAGAATTTAATAAAACTATGGGGCTAGCAACAATACAGAAAGAGTCTAATATATTAAAAGGGACAAGCGGTATTTTAGATTTGGAAAAAGGTGTAACTAGGAATGTAATTGATTTAGCTAAAAATTCGGCTCTATTGGTTAAAGCTGGCGCTCATGCTGTGACTGGAAACTTAGAAAAAGCTAAGGAAAGTCTGGCTAAAGGTGGTATGCAAATCTTATCCCCTGTAACAGGTGCTTTATCAACATTACCTTTCGTTGGTGATAAAGTTACAAATTGGACTAGTGATATTGACAAGTATAAGGGTAGAAGGAAAAGACAAAGTTCTTGGTCTGATACAATGAAACAAATAAAAGGTATATGGTCAATTAATAAAAATAAAAGTGAAGTTAATACAATGTTAAGTGAAAAAACTAGTTGGGGTTTTAAAAAGCATTTAAAAACTTTAGATGAATATACAGCTAAAAAGATTTTTGGAAAGGAAATGAGCTCTAAAATATTAGATAATATTGATAACTTAGGAGATGTTGAGATTAAGAGAATAAAAGACTATTTACAAAGATATGCCGGTAATGAATATATGAAAGCAGGTATGGAAGATTTAAATTACGACATATTTTCAGACGATTATGGAAGGTTAAATAAAGATTTGCTTGTTGAGGCAATAGATAATGGAGATAAGAATAATATATTAAAAACATTAAAACATAGTAATAAGAAAACCATTATAGATCTGTTTGGTAAAAAAAATGCAGATCGTCTTAAAAAAGTTAAAAAGATAGATGAATTGGAGTTTGATATAGAAGATATAGATGATTTAGAAGATTATGTAATAGAAAATATGCAAAAATATCTTATAGAATCAAATAATGGACATAAGAAATTATATGATTTTGTTGTAAATAGAGATGTAACTTCTGAAGATTATGGAAGAGAAAATAAGTTTGTAACTATTGATGATGTATTGTTAAGTAAAGAAGATAAAGAACAATTTAAAACAAAACTGAAAAGACTTACTAAAAACAACAATGAATTAGCTGAAGAGTTATTTGAAGATAAGATAGAAGCTATAAAGAATAAAGACCTTTCAGATGATGAAATAAGAGAAATAATAGATACACTAGAAAATGAGTCTAAAAAAGAATTAAATCTTAAAAAAGATGGTGAAGATATATCTGTTACAGAAGGTGAAAATAAATATAAAATTAGTTTATTTAGTGAAGATGATGGTATTCATAAAAAAGGTGAACCTGCTGCTATATTTAATGAAGATTCAACCGTAATATTCGAAGTTAAGGATGCTGATTGCATTGTTAAAGTAGATGGTATACAGTATATTGTGACTTCCACTAAAGGAAGTGGTGATGTTGGTACTATTGTAGATATTTGTAGATACAAAGATAGTGGTAGAGAAGAATTAACAGCTGCAGAAAAAACAGCTGAATTACAGGCTAGAATTGAAAAGAAAATGCAGAAATTCAATAAAATGATGGAAGAAGCTAGAAAACTTGATGAAGATTGAAAATAATAAAAAAGTATAGCTCCATTTTATTGAAGTTAATCTATTATATATTCTAGTTAATATAGTTAGATATATAATGTGTTGCAAAATGAGATAATAAAAATATACAGTAAATTATTATATCGAGAACATTTTCTATATTTTTTATTAAGAAGTTTCCCAATATTTAATCAGGATTGTTTTTGTAAACAAAATTGGCATATAAATGCTATATCATCAGCTCTAGAGGAGATTGTATCTGGAAATATCAAAAGATTAATAATAAATATACATCCAAGATATTTAAAATCTTTTTGTGTTAGTGTTTCTTTCCCTGCTTGGGTATTAGGTAAATGGCCTAATAAAAGAATTATAGTTGCATCTTATTCGGAGAAATTGGCTATAAAACATTCCACAGATTGTAGACTCATAATGCAAAGCGAATGGTTTGGAGACCTATTTCCTGATTGTGTTTTAAGTAAAAATCAAAACGAAAAGTATAAATTTTCAACAACTATGAATGGTTATAGGTTTGCTATATATCATTTTTTCTCCATTTTTAGTTAAATTGTATATTTGAAATTTCTACGGTATCGCCGCATTGCTTTGTCCGTGTTACTCTC
>CASFUN010000044.1 GCA_949298005.1 uncultured Alphaproteobacteria bacterium
TACACATATTAAATATCAACGAAAATTGAATAGAAAAAGAAGAATGTCTATAGCAATAAAAAAAGTTGAAGATATGGCAGATAGAAATGAAGCATTTAATAAAGCGGAGCTAGATGAGTTATGATACCTCAAGGTTGGGAAGAAAAAAGATTAGGAGATGTTTGTTTGATAAGTGCGGGGAATTCTGCTCCGCAAGATAAGACATTATTTGAAGCTGGAATATATCCATTTTTTAGGACTGCGGATGTTGGTAAAATTCATTTTGGTAAAATAAAAACTTCTGAGGATCTTCTTAACGAAAAAAGTATAAAAGGCTTAAAATTGTTTAAAAAAGGTACAATATTAATACCTAAAAGTGGGGCTTCAACTTTTTTAAACCATAGAGTAAAAATGGAAGCTGACGGTTTTGTTGTTAGTCATCTAGCAACAGTAAAAGGGCATGAAAATGTTATAAATGATGACTTTTTGCTATATTACCTTTCGATAATAAAAGTTCAAGATTTGATACAGGATCAAAACTATCCATCCTTAAATTTGCCAATAATTTCAAATATAAAAATCATGCTTCCACCATTATCGGAGCAAGAAAGAATTGTGGCGAAACTGGATGAAGCTTTTGAAGCGATAGATAAGGTAAAAGCCAACGCCGAGAAAAAACTAAATAATGCCAAAGAACTGTTTGATAGTTATGTGAATGATACTTATACAAAACTATTATTTTCTGAAAAAATCTATTATATCTCGGATATTGCAAAAATAAAAGGGGGAAAAAGAGTACCTAAAGGATATAAATTAAAGTTAGAAAAAACAGCGTATCCTTATATAAGAGTGGCTGATTTTAATGATTATGGTTCGATAGATTTATCTGATATTCATTATATTACTGAAGATATCTATCAACAAATTAGTAATTATACAATTTCGAAAAAAGATTTATATATTAGTATTGCAGGAACAATAGGTAAGTCAGGCATAATCCCTGATGAGTTAGAAGGTGCAAATTTGACTGAAAATGCATGCAAACTAGTTTTTTCAGATAGAGTTTATAATAAATTTGTGTATTATTTTACCAAAACACGTTGTTTTATATATGAGACACAAATTAAAACACGAACTGCTGCTCAGCCTAAATTAGCTTTGTCAAGATTAGCAACTATTAAAATTCCATTACCGGATATAAAAAAACAACAAAAAATCGTTGAAAAGCTTGATATTGTTCATGAACAGATAAAACTACTAGAACAAATTTACATACAGAAAATTAAAGAATGTGCTGAATTAAAACAATCTATATTGCAAAAAGCTTTTAGAGGAGAACTATAATGGTTTCTGAAGCAGACACTAGAGAAGAACTGATAAATCCTCAGCTAATGGAATGTGGTTGGAAAACTAGTGGAGATGTTATTGTCAGAAGAGAATATCCAATTTCAAAGGGTATAATTACAGGTTTGAATGTTAGATCTCCCAAATTAAGTGCTGATTATGTTCTTATTTATAAAAATGTTAAATTAGCTGTAATTGAAGCCAAAAAATCTTCTTGCTCATATACTGATGGTGTTGCTCAGGCAAAAGAATATGCTGATTTGCTCAATATTCGTTTTACTTATGCGACCAATGGTAAAGAAATTTATCAGATAGATATGGAGACAGGCAAAGAACAGCAGGTTATCGCTTATCCATCGCCTGAAGAGCTTTGGCAAATGACATATAGTCAGGATAATGAATTGTTTAATTTGTTATCGGCTATTCCATCAAATACAGATGGTCAATTTGAGCTGAGATATTATCAAGAAAATGCTATTAATGCAGCAATAAAGCGTTGAGTGAAGGTAGAAATAGAATTTTACTGACATTAGCCACAGGCACAGGAAAAACTTGTATTGCATTTCAGATTGTTTGGAAATTGATGCAAGCAAAGTGGAATGTCAAAAAAGTTGGAACAAGATTACCAAGAGTATTGTTTTTAGCTGATAGAAATATTTTAGCGGATCAAGCTTTTGGGGCTTTTCAAGCTTTTCCATTGACTTCTTTGGTGAGAATTACGCCGCAAGATATTAAAAAAAATGGCAGAGTGCCTGATGCTCAAAGTATATTCTTTACTATATTTCAAACTTTTATGAGTGGAGAAAAACCATATTTTGGGCAGTATCCTAAAGATTTCTTTGATTTAGTTATTATTGATGAATGTCATCGCGGAGGGGCTGATCCTAAAAGTAATTGGCGTGATATTTTGAGTTATTTTGATACGGCTGTGCATATAGGATTGACAGCGACACCAAAACGTAAGGATAATGTTGATACTTATGAATATTTTGGCGATCCTGTTTATACATATTCCTTAAAACAAGGAATTAATGATGGTTTTTTAACTCCTTTTAGAGTTAGAAATTTAACAGATAATTGGCAAGAGTACGAATATAACCCCTCAGATAATATTGATGGAGAAATTGAAGAGGGGAAAGTATATAAAGATAATGAGGTCTTTATTATTGATAAAGAACTCAAAAGAGTTCAGGTATTTATGAATGAAATTAACCAAAATGATAAGACTTTGGTTTTTTGTGCAACTCAAACTCACGCCGGTTTGATTAGGGATATGATAAATCAGGTCAAAACAGCAAGCAAAAATCCAAATTATTGTGTTAGAGTTACTGCAGATGATAGGGGTAGAGGAGAGATGTATTTAAGAAAATTTCAAGATACATCAAAAACTATTCCAACAATTTTAACTACATCACAAAAGCTTTCTATGGGTGTTGATGCTATACAAGTGAAAAATATTGTCTTGTTACGCCCTTTCAATTCTATGATTGAGTTTAAGCAAATTATTGGTAGAGGAACCAGAGTTTGTGAGGATAAAGCTTATTTTACAGTGTATGACTTTGTAAATGCATCTCACAATTTTGAAGATAAAGATTGGGATGGACCGATAGAATATGTAGGTAGTTATAAAACAAAATCTAAAGGAGAAAAGTCAGACGGTAATAAAGAAAATGATGCTTGTGGTGAAGATACCCCAACGCCAGAGCCTAAACAGCTTACTAAAATTAAATTAGGTAAAGGTAGAGAAGTGGTTATTACTGATCTAGGAACGGCGTCTTTTGATAAAGATGCTGGTAAGCCAATTACAGCTAAAGAATTTATAGAAAAGCTCGTAGGGAAAATGCCTAACTTTTTTAAATCAGAAGATGAATTACGCAAGATTTGGTCAGATCCTTTGACCAGAAAAACACTTTTGCAACGTTTTGCAGAATTAGGTTATAATAAAGAAACGTTTAAATATGTTCAGAGAGCAATAAATGCAGAAGATAAAGATGTTTTTGATGTTTTGAGTTATTTGTCTGAATTTAATGATACAATGAAGACACGCTCAGAAATAGCTAATCAATGCAAAATTTATGTGATGGATAACTATGAAGCAAGGCAACAAGCCTTTATAGCTTTTGTATTGCAGCAATATGTTAAAGAAGGAATCTCAGAGCTTGATGATGAGAGAATAGGAAAGCTTGTTAATTTAAAATATGGCTCGCCGATGAATGCTATGCAAGAATTGGGAGAGTTAAATAAAATTCGAACGATCTTTTGTGAATTTCAAAAGTATTTATATAAGGAAACAGTATGATGAAAGCAGTTATCTTAGCCAGAGTATCAACTAAAGAACAAGAATAAGAGGGGATTTCTTTAGAAGCTAAAATTGATAGGTTAAGAGAATATTGCAAGCGAAAAAATTTGGATGTGATTCAGGAATTTGAATTAACTGAAAGTTCCACACAAGGAAAAAGAAAAGGTTTTTATGCTGCTTTTGATTTCATAAAAAAGCAAAAGTGTAAAATTGCTGTTGTTGCGGATACTGTTGATAGGTTGCAACGTGGATTTAAAGAAACACCTATGCTTAATAGCCTTATTAATGATGGTAAAGTTGAGCTGCATTTTTGTAGAGAAAATATTATTATAGATGAAAATGCTACTTCATCGCAAAAGTTACATTGGGATTTATCTGTTTTAATGGCTAAAAGCTATGTATCTTCATTATCTGATAATGTAAAGAGATCTTTTAAAAAGAAATTAGATGATGGAACAATCTTAGGAGCAGCACCGATAGGCTATCTTAACTCTGTTGATGATTACGGAAAAAGAACAGTTGTTTTAGATCCAGAAAGAGCTTTTATTGTAAAGAGACTATTTGAAGAATATGCAAAAGGTCTTTTATCGTTTAAAGATTTACAAGTCATGGCTGAAAAGATGGGGTTAAAAGGTAAAAAATCTTCTAAGTGTATTACCGCTTCTTAGATACATGAACTGATACAAAATCCATTTTATTATGGGTGTGATGCGCTATAAAGGTCAGCTCTATCCTCATATTTATCCTAAATTAATTAGTAAAGAAATTTTTGATTTATGTCAGAATGTCAGACAAGGAAGGAATGCAAAAACAACCCCGAGAACTAATTTAAAGAAGCCTTTTATTTTTAGAGGTTTAGTTAGATGTAAAAATTGTGGTAGACTCTATTCTCCAGAGATAAAAAAAGGTAAGTATATTTATTTAAGACTGGCACCTTTAGATGGTTGTGAGTGTAAGCCACTGAAAGAAGACGAATTATTGTCTGTTGTAGAAAATATATTTCAGAAATTGTATGTACCCACAGAAATGTTAATAGAAATTCAATCTGTTTTGAAAAAACACTGAATGAAAAGAAAAATTTTATCGAAAAGCAGATTCTATTGTTAAGGCATGAATATGATAAAATACAGAAAAAACTAGATATGTTATTAGAAGTACGTTTGGAAAATTACAAAGGATGAATACGAAAAAAGTCTTTAGAATTAAGGACAGAACAGGCAAATATACAAAATAACCTGAATGAAATAGATAAGGCTGATGAAAAATTTGCTATTGCGCTGGAATACCTTATTTCATTAGCTTCTCGAGCTTCAGATTTATTTAAAAGTTCGAATATAGAAGAAAAGAGACAACTTATAAAATATGTTTTTTCTAACTTTGAAATTAACGGAAAAAATATAGAGTTTTCAATAAGAAAACCCTTTGATAAACTATTAAATCTATCAAAGGGTTCTAATTGGCTCCACAAGTAGGATTCGAACCTACGACCAACCGGTTAACAGCCGGTTGCTCTACCGCTGAGCTATTGTGGAACAACTATTAAAAGATTAGTATATGATTTTGTTAAAGTCAAATAAATGTAATTATAAAACATATGAAATATAATTATTGATTTTTAAATGTAATAAATCAAATATTCAATTGAAATTATTAGAAACAAATAAATAATACATGAAAAATAACAAAATCTTATTAGATATCATCAATGATAAAGAAATACAGCCAAATACTAATTTAGCAAATCATCACCAAAAATTTTTTAAAACCAGTCCAGGAGAGTATGGCGAAGGCGATAAATTTATTGGTTTTACTGTACCACAAACAAGAAATTTAGAAAAAAAATATAGAAATAGAATAAGCCTTAATAATATAGACATACTTCTACATAACGAGATACATGAGATTAGACTACTAGCATTAATATATTTAACAAATTTATTTGAAAAGGATATTTCACTAAGAAACAAAATTGTAAAAATATACTTAGAAAACACCAGTTATATAAATAATTGGGATTTAGTTGATCTAAGTTGTTATAAGATAATAGGAAAATATTGTTTTGATATAGATGATTATACTATAATATTTAACCTTTCTAAATCTAATAATTTATGGGAAGAAAGAATATCAATAGTATCAACTATATATCCAATTAAAAAAGGTAAGCTAGATGTAACGTTAAAACTTTGCCAATCTTTTTTAAACCATAAACATCATTTAATTCACAAAGCTTGTGGCTGGACTCTCAGAGAAGTTGGAAAAATCAATGAAAAAGCTCTATTGGACTTTATAGAAAATTATTGTGATAAAATGCCAAAAATAATGTTAAGTTACGCAACTGAAAAAATAAAAAATAAGATTAATTTATAAAAAAATAGATATTTATTCTAAATAATAGTAATAATTATTATATTTATTAATAATATTTATTCACTTGACATATTACAATTATTATATAAAATGACAGTTGTACGAGTGACGTACTATTCCATATTTTCCATAATATCTCATAGAGATGGCTAGTCCATCTCTTTTTTTTATGCTTGATAAAACAAAAAAATTATCATAATCTTTTAATGTTTCAATATTAAATTATAAACTGATATGTCAAACAAAAATATAGATTTATTGTTTCAAGATTACAGTTTTGATAA
>CASFUN010000045.1 GCA_949298005.1 uncultured Alphaproteobacteria bacterium
AGTTGCTAAACTAAATAATGCTACCTCATTACCATTATTCATGGTTCTTATTTCAGGGTCTTTACCGACATTTCCTATCAAAATTACCTTGTTTACTGACATATATTATAACGTGATATCACATACTAATAAGGGTATAATATTCTATTTTAAAAGCAAATAATAGACTTTTCCGATATCCGTTGTATTATAAACTTATAATAAATATTTATTATGGATAATGTTACTAAAAAATAAAAAAGGATTAATAATAGGTTTGTCAAGTAACCTATCAATAGGTTGGGGAATAGCTAAAAATGTTATGAACATGGAGCTAATTTATATACAACATATAATAGAGAAGCTAAAAAGAAAAGATCAGAACCACTAGCCAATTCTATTGGCACAAAACTTATAAAATGTAATGCTCAAGATTCTAATGATATAAAAAATCTATATGAAACCATATTTAAAGAAGTTGGTTCACTAGATTTTATAGTACATTCAATAGCCTATGCAAATATGGATTCGTTAAAAATAATTATTTATTAACATCCAAAAATGATTTTATGGAAGCTATGGAAATCAGTGCATATTCACTAATAGATTTTGCTCGTGGGGCTATACCTTTAATGAAAAACGGTGGTTCAATTTTAACCGTTAGTTATTATGGAGCTGAAAAAGTTGTACCAAATTACAAAATTATGGGAACATGCAAAGCTGCTCTAGAATCAATAGTTAGAGAATTATACGCTGAATTAGGTGAATATAATATAAGAGTTAATGCTATATCTGCTGGTGCTATTAAAACACTAGCCTCATCAGGTATTAATAACTTTAAAACACTTTTTAAAAATCTATAGCTAAGTCTCCTTTGAAGAGAGCTTGTACAACTGATGAAATTGGTAATTCGGCTGTTTATTTACTTAGTGAAATGTCTTCTGCTGTTACAGGCGAAATACATCATGTTGATTGCGGGTTTAATATTACAGCTTAATCTTATCAGTAATATATTAGAACTTATGACAACCATTGAATAAATCTAACTCCTGATTGTAATAATCTCCGTAAATACTAAATAAACCAAGTAGTGAATGGAATATATTATCATGAGATATTTCTTTGTTTGAAACTCTCATCAAACAAGATTTATCAATTGAATAACCTCGAATCCAAATAAACATAGGAACTTTCCATTGCTCATATTTAGTTAAAATATATGACCCAGCGTGCATAAACATATTTTGCTCACCAAAAGATTCTCCATGATCTGATATATATAATAATAGTATATTATCATAGTTTTTTTGTTGTTTCAAAAAATCAATAAATTCTGATAATAAGTACGAAGTATATAAAATTGAATTATCATATGAGTTTATAACATTTTGGATTTCACAATCTTTTATGTCAGTTTTACATATTGGCTGGTATTTATTAAATTCATCTGGATATTGTTTATAATATAATGGCCCGTGACTTCCTCTTTGGTGCAAAACTAAAATTGTATTTTGATTATTATTATCACTTAATATTACCTTAGCTCTTTCAAAAAGTTTATCATCAAAATCGCTACTAGACATATATTCAGAATAGATTCTGATACAAACACTCTTACAATCTCCATTATTACTCAACCAAAATACATTAAAACCAAAATTTTTAAAAATATCCAATATATTGTCGGTATTTTTTGCTTTATTTATAGAAAATTTACTTTTGTTCATATGAGAAAAAATACATGGTACACTAACAAAGGTTGAACTACCACAAGACTCAACATTAGTAAAATTTATTATATCAGCTTCATGTTTATCTAAAAATTCACTAGTATTTCTCCTATAACCATTAAAACCCCAATTTTTTGCCCTAACAGATTCACCAACAACTATAACCACCAGACTCTTTTCACTAGTAAAATGATTCTCTGTCATAGTAAACTTATCAACTATTTTGACAAATTGTTTTGGAAATTTTTCATTTAATTTCATCTTTATAATTCTGTAGCTGTTCCTTATATAATTTATTGGAACAATATAATCGCCCAAAAATTTATTCTGCCTTATTTCATAAAATAAATTTTTATACGATAGAGTTACAAAAATAGAAAATACAAATAAGATCAATGAATAAAATTTATATTTTACTTCTCTTTTAAAACTTGAAAACTCTATATAAACTACTTTGGTAAAAAAAATTAAAGCGGCCATAAAAAAGACAAAAAAATACACATTTAATCTCAAATTAATAAAATTAATAGCCTCGCTTCTATTTGTTTCAAGTAAATTTATTAAAACATCTCTGCTTATAAAAACATGGTATGTATCCATAAAATACATAGCAGAACAATTTAAAAAACAAAAAAAATATATAAAAAATTTATATATTTTTTCAGAAAGAAAAATTGAATGTAAAAAATACAGAGTAGAATATATTAACAATACAGATAAAAGCTTAGATTGTGTAGACATTTCGTTAGCAATTAATACACTAATAAATGTTCTATTGTAAGCGAATAAAACAAAAATACTAAATATTATAGAAAAAATATAAGATTTTAATTTTATTCTTTTTATCATAAATTAATTTTACTAAAATCCAAAATTCCATCAAAACTACCCATAGCAAAACCAGGGGCACCACCACCACGAATATCTAACATTTTAAGTATATCTTGTGCACAGTATTTATCAGCTATATCACCACTAACAGCTACCATAGCTAATTTTTTATCTCCATTAATACATGATGTACAAATAATAGTTTTATCTTTAAATTTTATATTTTTTAAAGTAATTATAGCACTTTTTAAATCTTGTGATTCAACATTTTTAAAAGACTTAGTTAAAATAGATACTCCATTTTTTTCTATTCTATTAAATTCCGTATTAAGTAATGTATCTTTTTTTAAATTAGAATTAATTTTTTTCAACTCTTTATTTTCAGAAATTAATGAAGTAACCTTATCAATTATATTTTCTTTAGAAACTCTAAAAATATCACCTAATTCTTCAGTAATAGATAAACTATTATTAACAAAATTTAACGCTTTAATACCAGTACAAGCTTCTATACGTCTAACTCCTGAAGCTATTGATTCTTCTTTTATTATCTTAAATAGACCAATATCTCCTGTATTTCTAACATGAGTACCTCCACAAAATTCTTTTGAACACATATTGTCTTTTTTAACATCTTCAAGTTCTCTTGTTATTTCGTTTAAGGTATAATTAGTTTTTACTTCACATTTTATATCAGCTAAACTTGGTTTTTTATAACTCCCTATAGAAACTACTCTGACAAAATCTCCATATTTATCACTAAATAAAGCCATAGCTCCAGATTTCTTAGCGTCTTCTATAGGCATTATATCGATTTTAACTAGTGTATTTTTTATAATAATAGAATTAACGATTTCTTCAATTTGTCCAATAGTTTGACGGTCTATTTGCTTATTATATGATACATCAAACCTCAAACCATTTTCATCAACATAAGACCCTTTCTGATTAATCGAGTCTCCAAGTAATAATTTTAATGCAAAATGTAATAAATGTGTAGCGGAATGATTTGCAGAAATTTTAGATCTTCTATCAACATTTATTGACATATTAACTCTATCACCAATTCTAAATTTACCAATTTCCACAACACCTTTATGAATTATAACTTCATTACTTATCTGAGTATCCTTTATCTCAATAACAGAAAATGGTAATGGAATAGCACCATCTTCTTTAGTCAAAATAATTAATCCAGAATCACCAACTTGTCCACCTTTTTCACCATAAAAACAACTTACATCAGTCACAATTTCTACAATATCTCCTGATGAAACTTCATTAACAAATTTATTATCTTTAATAAGTTTTAATATTTTACCAGATGAATAAGTCTTTTCATAGCCAACAAATTCAGTTTTTTGCTCTATTTTTAAATATAAATCGTTTATTATTTTATCTCCAGAGCCAACCCAATTATTTCTAGCTCTTTCTTTTTGTTTATTCATCTCACTTTCAAACCCATTAATATCAACTACTATATTCTTTTCTCTTAGTAACATTTCTGTCAAATCTAACGGAAAACCATATGTGTCATAAAGCTCAAAAGCATCATAACCATTCATAATTTTATTGGTTAAATTTTTAACTTTCTCTTCTAAAACCTTTATACCATTATCCAAAGTTTGCCTAAATCTATCTTCTTCATTTTCTAGTGTTTCCATAATCAATTTTTCATTTTTTGACAATTCTGGATAAGCATCACCCATAATATCCACTAAACAAGGAACAAGCTTATACATTAATGTCTTCTTATTTCCTAGCTTATGTATCTGCAACATTGCACGTCGCATTATTCTTCTTAACACATACCCTCTACCTTCATTAGAAGGGAACATTCCGTCACAAATCAAAAAACTAGAACTTCTCAAATGGTCGGCAATAATTCTATGAGCAAAAATATCTTCATCACCTAAAATACTTTTTGAGTTTTCTATAAGTCTTTTAAAAAGATCTATATCATAATTATTATGAACGCCTTGCAAAACCGCTGCTATCCGTTCAAGACCCATACCAGTATCTATATTTTTATTTGGTAATTCTTCAAGTTCACCATTATCATTTCTATTAAATTGAGTAAATACAATATTCCATATTTCAATATATCTGTCTCCATCTTCATCTTTTGAACCAGGTTTACCACCAGCTACTGTAGAACCATGATCATAAAATATTTCAGAGCAAGGACCACAAGGACCAGTATTTCCCATCTCCCAAAAGTTATCTTTTGTTGATATTTTTATTATTTTATCTTCGTTCAAACCAACAACATCTCTCCATATTTTATAAGCTTCTTCGTCATTATAATACACTGTTACCAATAATCTTTCTTCAGGAATAAATAATTCTTTTGTTAAAAATTCCCAAGCCCATTCTATTGCTTCTTTTTTAAAATAATCTCCAAAAGAAAAATTACCTAACATTTCAAAGAAAGTATGATGCCTAGCTGTATAACCAACATTATCCAAATCGTTATGCTTACCACCTGCCCTGACACATTTCTGTGAAGAAACAGCTTTTTTAAATTTTGGTTTTTCTATTCCTTTATAATAATTTTTAAATTGTACCATACCAGCATTTGTAAATAGCAATGTTGGATCGTTTGGTACCAAACTTGATGATTGTACTATTTTACATCCCTTACCTTCAAAAAATTCAAGGTATTTATTTCTAATTTCGCCTGTAGTAAACACAATTATTTAATAATTTTCTCAAAGAATATTATAACACAAAGTTTTTGTAATTGGCAATGGTTATTATAAATTACATTATTTTTATCCAAAGAAAGTTGGTACCTCTGGTCGGACTCGAACCGACATGTCTCTTAACAATAGATTTTGAGTCTATCGTGTCTACCAATTCCACCACAGAGGCATGGGGCAAATGATGGGACTCGAACCCACAACCAACGGAATCACAACCCGCTACTCTAACCATTGAGCCACATTTGCCA
>CASFUN010000046.1 GCA_949298005.1 uncultured Alphaproteobacteria bacterium
CACGAAACAACAAAAAAGTTACAAGATGGTTATAAACCATATTTAGCACTGTGGAAATATTTTTCTAATATATCATTGAATGATTCTAAAGAACTAGCTGATGATATATTGGGAGCGCACTTTGATTATTGGAATGGAGAAAGTTCAGTTCATGAATTAATAAAATTTATGCTGAGAAACCTTAATGAAAAAGGTATAGTAATTGATTCTGGAGGCGCCAAAATAATAGATTTAAGTGAACTAGATAATTCTTTACCACCACTAATCATGCAGAAAAGTGATGGTGCCTTTATATATGCTAGTAGTGATATGGCAACAATTTTAGACAGACTGCAAAAATTCAATCCAGATTTAATACTCTATGTAGTTGATGCTAGACAATCATTACATTTTAGACAAGTTTTCTTAGCTTGTGAAAAAATAAAATTATTAAACGAAAAACATAAGGCCGAACATTGTCCGTTTGGTACCATGAATGGAAAAGATGGGAAACCATTTAAAACAAGAAGTGGAGAATTGGTTAAATTACGAGACTTAATAGAAGAAGCAAAAAAAAAAATATCTGAAAAATCAAAGAATTTAGATGATAAAGATATACAAAAATTAGCTGTCGCTTGCATAAAGTTTGCTGATCTTTTAAACCATAGAGAATCCAATTATGTTTTTGACATAGATCAATTTACTAATTATGAAGGAAAAACTGGTGCATATATCATGTATAGTATAGCTAGAATAAATTCAATTTTTAAAAAAGTAGAACATATAGAAAATAACAAAGTTACAAAAATAGATTCCGAAGAAGAAAAAGAATTAATTTTAGGATTATTGAAATTTCCAGATGTTATTAGTAGTTCAGATAATAAAAAGGCTCCGAATTTTATAGCCGATTATGCTTATGATTTATCTAAAAAATTTAGCTCTTTTTACGAAAAAATTAATATTTTAATAAATAATTCAGAAGAACAAACTAGCTCAAGAATTTCTCTTATATATTTAGTAAAGCAATATTTAAAAAAATGCTTATATCTTTTAGGTATAGAAGTTATTAATAAAATGTAAAATTACTATGAAAAAATACGTTATAGTTATACCAGCTCGTTATAATTCCACAAGATTTCCAGGTAAACCATTAGCTATGATATGTGGCAAAACAATGTTGGAGAGAACATACGAAGTAGCTAAAAAAGCATCAATTGGATTTGATTGTGATGTCATAGTATCCACAGAAAGCGACAAAATTCTAAATTTTTGTAAAGAAAAATCTATAAATTGTACCATTACTAGTGATAATTGTAAAACAGGCACAGATAGAGTTCGCGAAACTGTGAAAAAACTCAATTACAAACCTGAATTTATATTAAATTTACAAGGTGACGCACCATTAACTCCGCCCTGGTTTCTTAAAAAAATGATAGAGGTATATGAACAAAAACTAGACATAGATATGGTTACTCCTGGTTATAGAATGAAATGGACTGAGTTAGACAAAATGCGTGAAGAAAAAAAAACAACTCCTTTTACAGGTACTACTATAATAGTAAATCAAAAAAATAATGATGCTGTTTGGTTCTCAAAAAATATAGTACCAGCTATAAGAAAAGAAAAAGAATATAGAGAAAAGAATGAGTATTCTCCAATCGTTAGGCATGTTGGTTTATATGGCTATAACTATGATATGCTAATGAAAATTAGAACTATTGAAGAATCATATTATGAAAAACTTGAAGGCCTTGAACAGTTAAGGGTTCTAGAAAATGGTTATAAGGTAAAAGTTGCTATGGTTGATTATATGGGTAGACCTTCATCTTCAGGTGTTGATACTCCAGAAGATGTTGGTAGAGCAGAAGAGATAATTAAGAAATATGGTGAGTTTTAATGCATGTTAATATAGATTTATTGATACCAGAAATTACAGACATCATACCATATAAATATGATAATATAAAGTGCAATTTATATGATAAAATAATAAATGATGTTATAAGTAAAAAAGTATCAAATGATAACAAATTTATATTTCACATGCTTGGTATTCCCGTTAGTGGGAAAACAACATTCATAAAAAGCATTAAAGATACAAATTTAAATGATTGTATATTGATAGGATTTGATGATATTATGGAAAAAATTCCATATTACCTTGAAGATAATATTAAATTTGGATCAGTTTAAAGTTTTAAGAAATAGGAGATTCCAGCTCGTATTATTAGTTACGAAATATTAATAAGATCTATTGAATCAAATTTATCAA
>CASFUN010000047.1 GCA_949298005.1 uncultured Alphaproteobacteria bacterium
CTTGCATAATAAAAATTACCTACTATAATACGTTTGGATGAGTATTATGGACTAACTATGAGTATAGACTTTAAGAAGATATTTATATTACTATTAGTAATCGTTTACTTATGTATTGGTATAGTTTAGTTCATATTATTAGATAATCTTAACAATTAATTATGAAGAAGCCAGAGTTATTATTACCTGCTGGTTCATTATCTAGACTGAAAACAGCATTTTTATATGGTGCAGATGCAGTTTATTGTGGAACTCCTTCAATGTCACTTAGGGCGAAATCAAAATTTACAATAGATGAAGTTAAAGAAGGTGTTGATTTAGCTAATAGTTTAGGTAAGAAGATATATCTTACTTTAAATTTATTTGCATACAATAAAGATCTAGAAAGATTACCGGAATTTGTAACGACATTAAGAGAAATAAAACCTCATGGTGTTATTGTAGCTGATCCAGCAATTTTTACATATCTAAGAGAAAATGCCCCAGAATTAAATTTACATGCATCAACCCAAAGTAGTATAACATCATGGAAATCTGTTGAGTTTTGGCAAAAACTTGGAGCTAAAATGGCTGTTTTGGCCAGAGAAGTATCAATAGAAGATATGAAGGAAATAAAAGATAAGTGTCCTAATATAAAAATTGAAACATTCATACACGGTTCTATGTGTATGTCATACTCTGGAAGGTGTCTGCTATCAAATTTTATGGCAAATAGAGGAGCAAACCAAGGAAAATGTGCTTATTCTTGTAGATGGTTATACAAATTACATATGAGACTTAAAGATGGCTCCTTAAAAGATATTGAAATTAATGAGAATAATAGAGATTTATTTGATTTTTTAATACAAGAAGAACACCGACTTGGCGATCCACTTGAAATTATTGAGTTTGAAAATATGTCACATATCTTGAATTCTAAAGACCTTTGTCTATTACCAAAATTACCGGATTTTATTAATTCTGGTATAGATTGCTTAAAGGTTGAAGGCAGGAATAAAACACAATATTATGTTGCTATGGTCGCAAAAATTTATAGAAAAGCTATAGATGATTATTTTGATAATCCAGAAACCTGGAATGGCGAAAATTATCTTGATGAGCTGTATACCATTTCAAACCGTGGTTTTAGCTTGGCATTTGCCAATGGAGATTTAGAACATTATGCGAGCAACTATGATAATACAAAATCTACCAGTGAATATGAATTTGCCGGATATGTAAATAAAATTTCAGATAAACAAGTTGATGTTTTAATCAAAAATAAAGTTGTAATTGATGATATTTTAGAGTTTATCTGCCCGAACGGTAAAAATTTAAAAGTAAAATTGGATAAATTAATAGATTCTTTAACTAACAAAGAATACAGAGAAATAAATTCCGGTTTGGACAAAGTTATAAGTATACCTTTTGAATGGATATTAAATGATAAGAATAATTCCAAAAGTATAACAAAATTAACTGTACTTAGGAAGAAAAAAAATATATCAGAAATTGATCAAGCAAGAATAAATTTAGATAAAGAAGCATACAAAATAGAACTAGGATATGACAATTCTATTGATAAATAGGATGAATTAGCTGATAATCTGAAAAAATTAACTGAAAATATCTAGTAGTGTCAGCTAAAAAAAATGTTGTTTGTATAAAATGGGGAACGAATTATTCCGGTGATGATGTAAATAAATTATATAATAATGTACTTAATAATACAAATTATGATATAGATTTTTATTGTTTCACTGATGACATAAACGGACTTAATAACAAAATAATAGTAAAACCAATACCAGAATTAAAAAATGTTTACAATATAGGTTGCCAAATCTACATAAAAGAAGTTGGGCTTTGCGATAATAATTTAGGAGGTTTAAACGGACAGAGGGTATTGTATTTTGATCTTGATACAGTAATCGTTGATAATATCGATTGTTTTTTTAATTTACCAAAAAATGATGAATTTTTTATAATAAAAGACTGGAATCATATAATAAAAAAAGTTGGGCAGGCCTCATGTTATTCTTGGGTTGTAGGAACTCTTGGATTTATAAAAGACTATTTCGAAATAAATTATAAAAGTATATATAAAAAATTTGGTTCAGCTTCACAGGAATATTTATCCGGTAAAGTTATTGAAAAATATGGTGGGTTAAATTTTTGGCCGGAAGATTGGTGTAGAAGTTTTAAAGTTCATTGCATACCTAACCCATTTTTGCCATTTTCCAGGAAGTTTACAATGGCAAAAATCCCATCAGGAGCAAAAATTATTTGTTTCCATGGAGTACCAAAAGCTAAAGATGCTAAAAACGGTATTTGGCCTGAAAAAAATCCTATAAAAAAGTTTTTTTATAAACATCTCAGACCTGTTGAGTGGATTGA
>CASFUN010000048.1 GCA_949298005.1 uncultured Alphaproteobacteria bacterium
CTTTACAATTTTCATCTAAATTATCTAGATTCAATGTTGGAGGTACTACACCTGTCTCTATAGATTTTGCAGAAAAAATAACCTCTATTGCTCCAGCAGCACCAAGTAAATGTCCTGTAGACGACTTTGTTGAAGACATACATAATTTGTTATTTTTATTAAAAACTTCTCTTACGGCACCAAATTCTGCAATATCACCATATTGTGTTGACGTACCATGAGCGTTTATATAGTCAACATCTTCTGGAGACAGTTTTGCCTTTTCTAATACTTTTAACATAGCTTTTTTAGCTCCTTTTCCATTAGGTTCTGGAGTTGTCATATGATAAGCATCACTACTTGTTCCGTAGCCAACAACTTCGCAATATATTTTAGCTCCACGTTTTTTTGCATGTTCATACTCCTCTAAAACCACGATACCAGCACCTTCACCCATCACAAATCCATCTCTGTCTTTATCCCAGGGTCTAGACGCTTTTGCTGGTTCATCATTAAATTTCGTAGATAAAGCATGCATAGAAGAAAAACCACCAACTGAAACTTCACATATAGGGGATTCTGCTCCTCCAGCTATCATAACATCAGCATCACCTCTCTTGATAATTTCTGTGCTTTCACCAATAGAATGAGTACCGGTTGCACAAGCTGTTACAATAGATATATTTGATCCAGAAAAACCATATTTTATAGAAATTTGTCCAGAAATTAAATTAATTATACTAGCTGGGATAAAAAATGGGCTAATTTTTTTTATTCCTTTACTGAAAAACTCAATACTATTGTTTTGAATTGTGGTAATACCACCTATTCCAGAACCTACTAAAACACCTGTTCTTTCTAAGTCATACTCACTAGTAGGTTTCCAACCTGCATCATTTATAGCCTCATTAGCAGCAGCCATACCATACCATATAAATCTATCGGTTTTTCTTATATCTTTTTTTTCGTTTAAGAGTAAACTTAAACTATCACTGGAAATATTAACTTCTCCTGCAACCTTTGATATGCTTTCTGGCATTTCACTTGTATTAAACCTACTTATGCTCTTTATTCCACTTATAGAATCGATAATATTATGCCAGCTTTCTTTGCAAGATAAACCTACTGGAGTTATCATTCCAACTCCAGTTATAACTACTTTTTTATGCATCAATTATTAAAATTTGATTTAGCTATTTTTTTCTATATAATCTATAGCTTTTTGAACTGTAGTAATCTTTTCTGCAGCATCATCTGGAATTTCAATACCAAATTCCTCCTCAAAAGCCATCACTAATTCAACTTGGTCTAAACTATCTGCACCTAGATCTTCTATAAAATTACTACTCTCAGTAACTTTGGATTCCTCTGCACCAAGATTATCTACCACTATTTTTTTTACTCTTTCAAAAGTTGTACTCATAATAATTTACTCAATAAATAGGTTAATTAATAATGATTATTATATAGTGTATATAAAAAAAGTCAAATATTACTATCAAACATAGTATTAATTTCGGTTTACATTATATGATAGTTTAAAACTACAATTAATAATGCACTATTATTACATTTTAAGCCAAATTTTTTTACTTGTTTTATATTGGAAAGCTGTTATATTACTCACAAGTTATATTATTGTGTATAACTATAACAAAGGTTAATTATGGATATAAAAAATTTAAATTTAAAAAAATATAAAAATGACTTATTATTTATACCGTTAGGTGGTTCCAATGAAATAGGACTAAACTGTAATCTATATCACTATAACGGTAAATGGATAATGGTCGACTGTGGTATTGGTTTTACAAAGATGGTACCTGGAGTTGACTTACTTGTACCTGATTTGTCAATAATAAACAAAATTAAAGATGATTTATTAGGAATATTTATAACTCACATACATGAAGACCACTTAGGTGCTATACAATATATTTGGCCAGAACTAAAAGTACCTATATATGCTTCAAGATTTACGAAAGTGTTTTTGCAAGAGAAACTCAAAGAATATGATTATTACAATAATGTTGAAATAATTGAGGTAAATGAAGGAGATAAAATAAATTTAAATCCTTTTAATATTGAATTTGTTGGCTTAACACATTCTACGCCAGAAATGAATGCTATAGTAATAAAAACAGAAAAAGGTAGTATTTTACATAGTGGTGATTGGAAATTTGACGAAAAACCAGTTGTAGGACAGAAATCTGACATTAAACGTCTTAAACAAATGGGAGCTAAAAAAGAGATTCTAGCAACAGTTTGTGAGTCAACAAATATTTTTAATGATATAGAGCAAAAATCAGAAAGTGAATTATTTGATAGTTTTTATAATATAACCAGAAATAAAACTGGTTTATTAGTTTTTACAACATTCGCTTCAAACATAGGTAGAATAAAGATAATAGCAGATATTGCTAAAAAACTCAAAAGAAAAGTTGTTTTAATCGGCTCATCTTTGCACAGACTTGTTAAAGTAGCACAAAATGTTGGGTATTTAAATGAAAAATACGAATTTCTTTCAGAAAATGAAATTAAAAATTATAAAAAAAGAAACCTATTATTTATAGCAACTGGTTGTCAAGGTAATCAAAACTCCGGCATAGATAAATTAGCTAATAATGCATACAGACATATATTTTTAGGAGAAGGTGATTGCGTAATATTTTCTTCAAAAGTTATCCCAGGAAATGAAAAAGATTTAATAGCTTTATATAATAAATTAGCTGAAAAAGATGTTGAAGTTATAACGGAAAAAAATGACTTTGTACATGTGTCTGGACACTATTGCCTAAATGATTTAAAAAAATTCTACAGTTATGTTAAACCAAAAATTGCTATAGCAGTACACGGTGAACCAACACATATACTAGAACATCAAAAAATATCTAGATTATGTGGTATAAAAAATATAGCAAAATCAAAAAACGGCATAATACTAAAAATTAGTGAAAATAAAGTAGAGAAAATTGGGCAAATAAGTATTCAAGCAATGGTAGTTGATGGAAAGCGACTATTATCAACAAAAAGTGAGATTATAAAGACAAGAAATAAACTCGAAGAAATTGGTGCTATATTTGTAAATATGATAGTAAGCTTTAAATATAAAATACTTCAAGAACCTGTTATATCTGCTCCTGGTGGCTTTGACTTCAAAGCTGACATAGCTTCAAAAGAAATTTTAATAGAAGATATTACTGATTCATATAACGAAGCTATAAAACAAATAAATGAATCTAAAAAGAATCATAAAAATAAATTTCTTACTGATGTGGAGAAAGAAAATTTCTTATCACAAAAAATGCGTACAACTATAAACAAATTTTATGATGTCGATATAGGTAAAAAACCATACATAGAAATATTCTTCACAAAAATTGGTTAAAAAAAATTTTGCAGAAACTAAATTTTATACAATTTCAGAAATTGGATAATTAGTATTTAGTTTCTACTATGGTTATATCTTTTAAAAATATATTATATTCTTCATTAAAAGTCTTTAATAAAAAAGATATTTTTCAACTTTTCTACTATATTTGATATGAATTCAACATTTTTTGGAACAATTAAAAGATTATCGTAACTACTCATTACAGCTATAACATTCTCTACTTCCCTTTCTTTTATTATTTTTGCTATCAAATCAGCAGAGCCAGGATATACTTTTAAAGATATATTATGACCATTATCTTCTATATTTATTATGATATTTTTTATCCATTCAGTCAATTCTAATGGCTTATCATAAATAACATAATATGCTTCACTATTGTCATCAACAATCTTAACTGTATTCAGTTTTTTTAAGATTCTTGATATATTAGATTGAGTAGCATTAATACCTTTTTGTGATAGTAAATCAGCCAACTCATTCTGAGTCTTAATTTTATTGTTTTGCACAATATTTTTTATAATGTACTCCAATTTCATAACTTTCCCTTTCTAATTAAAAAAATAATTATATCCTTATCTAACTAAGAATAATATAATTATACCTATTTTTTTACTAATGTAAATAGTTTTTTCTGTATGTTTAAAAAATTCAAACAAATAATTATTTACTCTTTATTTTTAGTCTTTCTTGATCATTTTTATATTTATCCAATACAAGTTTTAGATACTTACCAGTTAAACTATTAGCATTATCTGATAACTGTTCTGGAGTACCTTCTGCTACAACATAACCGCCATTATTCCCACCTTTTGGGCCTATATCTATTATCCAATCTGATGTCTTAATAACATCTAGATTATGTTCTATTACCATAACAGTATTTCCCTGTTCGACTAACTTATGTAAAACAGATAACAATTTTTTTATATCATCAGAATGAAGTCCAGTTGTTGGTTCGTCTAAAATATAAACCGTATTACCAGTATCTTTCTTACTAAGTTCTTTAGCCAATTTTATTCTTTGAGCCTCGCCACCAGATAATGTTGTAGCTGACTGACCAATTTTTATGTATCCAAGCCCAACATCTTTTAATGCTTTAAATTTGTCATAAATTAATTGTTCTTTTACAAAAAATTTGCATGCTTCTTCAACGGTCATATCTAACACGTCTGCTATATTTTTACCATTGTATTCTATTTCCAAAATATCTCTATTATATCTCTTACCATTGCAAACAGGACATTTTACAAAAACATCAGGTAAAAAATGCATCTCTATTTTGATAGAACCGTCACCCTGACAATGCTCACATCTTCCACCTTTAACATTAAAAGAAAAATGATTTATTGAAAACCCTTTATCTTGAGCTTCCGGTAAAGACGCAAAAAGATCCCTTATATAGGTAAAAATTCCAACATATGTACATGGATTTGATCTTGGTGTTCTTCCTATAGGAGATTGATCTATTTGGATAATTTTATCTATATAATTTATACCATCAATTTTATCGTATGGAGCTGGTATAACCTTCGTATTCATCAGTAATCTTGATAAAGCTTTATATAAAGTTTGCAAAACAAGTGTAGACTTACCACCACCAGAAACACCTGTTATACTACAAAAAACTCCAAGTGGAAAATTTACAGTAACATTCTTTAGATTATTACCCCTAGCATTATACAAGGTTATTTTTCTTTTTGGATAGAACGCTCTCCTTCTAGGTGGAACAGGAATAGATTTTCTACCACTAAGATATGCACCTGTTACACTATTTGGATCTTGAATAACTTCTTTTGGAGTTCCTTGAGCGATAACTTCACCCCCATGAATTCCAGCACCAGGCCCTATATCAACTAACCAATCAGCAGACATCATTGTTTCTTCATCATGCTCAACAACTATTACAGTATTACCAAGATCTCTTAGCATTTTCATAGTTTTTATCAATTTTTGATTATCTGACTGATGTAAACCTATAGACGGCTCATCAAGAACATATATGACTCCAGATAATCCAGTAGCTATTTGTGTTGCTAATCTTATTCTTTGACTCTCTCCACCAGAAAGTGTACTAGATTGTCTACTTAATGTTAAATATTCTATACCAACATCCATTAAGAAACTAAGTCTATTTTCTATTTCCGACATTATTTTATCGGCTATTATTTTTTCATTTTCACCAAGTGTCTCATTTAATTGTTTGAAGAAATTATAAATCTCGCTTATAGACATATCACAAACTTCACCTATATTTTTTCCACAAACTTTTACACAAAGAGCTTCTTCATTAAGTCTATAACCATGGCAATAACTACAAGTTTTTAAACTTTGATATTTGCTTAATTCATCTCTAAGCATTTCATCTTTTGCTTGTGAGTACCTCTCTTTTAAAATATTCATAACACCTATAAATTTTGTAGTATATTTAGATGTCATTGTATTTTCTTCAACTTCAATTTCTAATTCTTCATCAGAACCGTATAATATCATATTCTTAACTTTCTCAGAATATTTTTCGAATGGTGTAGTTAAATTAAAACCATGTTTTTTACCCAATTGTTCAAGCGTTTTAATATATATTCTGGAAGTAGCGTCACTTTTAAACGGATCTAGAGCACCCTGTATTATTGATAAGCTCGGATCCATTACAATTAACTTTTCGTCAAAATTTAGTTCAGTACCTAAACCATCGCATATTTTACAAGCTCCAAAAGGATTATTAAAGGAAAACATTTTAGGCTCTATACTTTCTATCGTTATTCCGGTTTCAGGACAACTATATTTATTAGAAAACCTTATAAAATCACCTTTTTTGTATTCCATAGTTTTTATCTTAAAACTTTCAATGCCATCAGGTAATTCATCTATTTGAACAATTATTATACCATTACTAAATTCAATTCCCCGTGAAATTGCTGACATAACCCTATTTTCAATTCCAACATCCACAGTGAAATAATCCAACACGATATCAATATCATGTTTCGCAGCTTTATCTAATCTTGGTAAATTATTAGTTATATCTATTATCTCCTGATCAACTCTTAGTCTTGTAAAACCACTTTTTTTGATTTTTATAAGCTCTTTTCTATGTTCACCTCTTGACTGTTTTATATATGGTGCAAGTATTGTAACCTTTGCTTTTGTTGGTATAGACATAACATCATTTGTCATACTTTCTATACTTTGACTTTCTAGTGGTTTTCCAGTTACTGGCGAATATGGAATCCCTATTCTTGAGAACAATAATCTTAAATAATCATATATTTCTGTAACTGTACCAACTGTTGATCTAGGATTTTTACCAACAACTTTTTGATCTATGGCTATCGCTGGAGATAAACCAGTTATATAATCCGCTTCTGGTTTTGTCTGTACGTTTAAAAATTGTCTAGCATACGTCGATAGACTTTCTATATATCTTCTCTGTCCTTCGGCATATATTGTATCAAATGCTAATGAAGACTTACCGGAACCGCTAAGTCCAGTTATTACAACTAATTTATTCTTTGGTATATTTATGTTTATATTTTTTAGATTGTTTTGTCTCGCTCCAACTATCTGTATAAAGTTGTTTGTTTCACTCATCTGGAATAAAAATAATATCTATAAGTATTATATAAACAAATAGATAGTAATTGCAATATGTTTATCAACTAATAAATTAATAAGTTTTTATATTGTTAATCTCCTTAACTATAGCCCTAACATTCTGTGACTTACTCTTTTTCATCACTAAAATATAATCTCCTTCTTCAACAATGACTAAATCATCAATATCAGAGCAACAAATTATTTTATTTTTTGAATTTATATAGCAATTGCCTGTATTATTAAGGATTACATTTCCATAAATTATATTTTCTTCTTTTGTTTTATCTTGATTTATATCATAAAGTGATTTATAACTTCCAACATCACTCCAAAGTATATTCATAGAAACAACAACTAATTGTTCTTTATTTAACTTTTCTATTAACGCATAATCTATAGAAATATCTTCACATTTTTCAAATGAACTACTATTTAAATATATAGTATTATTTTTTACTTCCGATTTAATTAAAGTTTCTCTAATACTATCATTCAAACTTGGTGCATACTTTGCAAATAATTCCGACATTAAAGATACTTTGCACATAAAAATTCCAGTATTCCAAAGATAATTTTTACTTTTTAGAAATTCTATAGCTATTTCTAAAATTGGTTTTTCTGTGAAATTATCCACTATATATGAATTCATTCCAATTTTCTTACCAACTTTAATATAACCATAACCAGTTTCTGGGTGATTTGGTTTAATTCCAAAACATACAAGTTTATTATTTTCAGCTAAATTTTTCCCTTCAAGTATAAATTCATTAAATCTATCAACATCATCTATATAAGCATCAGAAGGTATAAACAAAACTATATCATCTGGAGCTTTTTCATTTAAGTATAAAATAACACTAGCTATAGCAGGAGCTGTATTTCTAACCATAGGTTCTAAAAATACCTTAAAATCATTTATATTATTACTCTTTAGTTCCTCAAGCACTAGATCGTGATATCTAATATTACTGAGAATTATAGGATCCGAATACATATTATTGTTAGAAAATCTCAAAATAGTCTCAGTGAATAAAGTATTATTGTTTATCAACTTTATAAATTGTTTTGGCTTTTTGTTATTGGATAACGGCCATAATCTTGTTCCATTTCCACCTGAAAGAATAATAGGTACTATCAAAATTGTTGTTTTATTATTAAATAATAAATAAGATTATATCTGATTTTTTATTTAAGGCAATATGAAAAAAATTTTGGTAGATGTAGATAATATATTAGTTGGAACAATAGACTCTAAGAATAGAACTGGTTTATATTGGACAGCTTATAATATAGTTTGTAAAATGATTGAAAATAATTTGGATATCACTTTTGTAACAAATAAATATACAGTTGGTATCTATAAAGAACTAGTTAAATCTGACAATAAATTTAATAATACAAAGTGTATTTCTAGCCGTTATAACTATGAAAAATTCGTTTTTCTTGATCACATTCTTACTTTTTTCACAAAGAACAGAATTTTGTATAAACAAAGAAAAAGAAATTCAACAAAATCATCATTACAGTGGATTTTGAATATTTTTCTATATTTAGTATATTCACTTTTATATAAAATCTTGGATTTGCTAACTAAACTTTCTTACAATAAAAAAATTTTAGATTTTGAAATATATCAGTCTCTTTTTTATAAGATACCATGTAGAATTATAAAATGTCATAAAATAAAAAAATTTATTTTCGTTCATGATATATTACCCTTAATAAGAACACGAGACTTTTGTATAAAAAAGAAAAAACAAAAAAAATGCAGAGGAAATTTTTATAAAATTTTTGAAAACTTAGATGAAAATGTAACATTTATTTGTAATTCAGAGAATACTAAAAAAGACTTATTAGAATATTTTCCAGAATTTAAACAAAATAGAGCCATAGTTGCCCCATTAGCAGCAGATAAAAAACAATTTTTTAAAATAGAAGATAAAGACAATGTCAACAGTAACAAAATACTTTCAAAATATGGAATAACAACTAACGGTAAATACATATTAAGCCTTTGTTCCTTAAACCCAAGAAAGAATCTTATATTTTTACTAGATTGCTTCGTCAAATTTTTAGATAATAATAAAGATATTAAAGACTTATCACTTGTTTTAGCTGGTCCTAAAGGCTGGAGGATAGATAATCTCTTTACGGAAATATCTAATTATAAAAAATATAAAGATAAAATTATAGTAACTGGATTTCTAAACGAGAAAGACATAAACATTATTTACAATAATACATTTTGTTTTGTTTTTCCAAGTTTTTATGAAGGTTTCGGTTTACCTATATTAGAAGCTATGCAATGTGGAATACCTGTAATATCATCAAATACATCATCTATGCCAGAAGTTTATGGAAATGTGGCAATTCCAATTAATCCAGAGAAGTCCGAGGATCTTATAAGTGGACTACATGAAATTTATTATAATAATGATTTAAGAGAAGAATTATCAACAAAAAGCTTAGAAAGATCTAAGATATTTAGTTGGGATAAAACATTTAATGTTATATTAGATGCTTATGAGTTATAATTTCAATTTTGTCTGATAAAATTAATAATACTTAAGGCATTAGCAACTGCAGTTTCTGTTCTTAGAATATTTTTGTTAAGACTAATTGTTTTTACAAAATTATAACTTTTTATTTTTTTAATATCTTCCTGACTAAAACCACCTTCCGGACCTATTATTGTATAAATTTTTTTGTTTTTTATATCTTTTATATCTAATTTTACATTATCCGTGGTTCTTTCTTCAAATAGAACTACAATTGTATCTTTTTCATTAAAAGTTTTGAATATTTCATCTATATTTTTTTGTTTTTGACAAATATTTGGAAAATCTAACCTCTCAGATTGTTCTATAGCTTCAGTTATATTTTTTTCAACTTTATCAAAATTAAATTTTATTTGTGAATATTGAGATTTGTAACATATAAAATCAGTTACACCTAACTCTGTTGCCATTTTTAACATAATATCAATTTTTTGTATCATTGGAAATATTAATCCAAGTTGATCAGAATTTTTGGTTTCCCTTATACATTTAATATCAGAAATTTTAATAAGCTTTTTATTTATCTCATTTATATTTCCTAAGTACTCATTTCCAGAACCATTAACTAATACTACATGATCTCCGACTTTCCTTCTCATAACATTAATCATGTAATGTACACAATCAATATTAACGCTTTCTGTATTTAAATTCTGTTTTGTAAAAACTCTTATAACTGACATAAAGATTACACAAAAATAAAGACGCCTTTTGGCGTCTAAATTAGGTTAAATAATTATTTATTTTCTTCTTCTCTTTGTTCTGGAAATACTTTCTTTTCTTTTTCTTTTTTGCTTTTCCGAAGGTTTTTCATATTCAGCCCTTCTTCTTGCTTCCTTAACTATACCTTCTTTTTGTATTTTTTTCTTTAGCATTCTTAATGCTACTTCCAACTTATTTTGATCGCCAACTATAACTTGCAACATCTAATATAATTTACCGCCTTCAGCTATGTAATTGATAGACTTAATCATATTAAGTATTTTTGTTAAGTCAATGTTAATTAATATATAATATATATATTGACTTATAGCTTAATCTAAATTATCCTAATCTAGTCTTAGAGAAAGTATCTTGCCAGTTCCCCAACCCACTTGAACGAAAGCAGGAGAGTTTTTATAATGAGTTGTTAATTTTTCTGGAATTATTTTTTATGACAAAAAATATAATGAAGACATTTTCCGCCACTCCTAAGGATATAAATAGAAAGTGGTATGTAATTGATGCCGAAGATTTAATTCTCGGCAGAATATCAGTTATCATTGCAGATTACCTTAGAGGTAAACATAAGGTTTATTACACACCAAATATGGATTGCGGCGATTACATAATAGTTATTAATGCTGAAAAAGTAGCATTAACTGGAAATAAAGAATCCAAAAGGTTTTACTGGCATACAGGTTACATGGGTGGTATAAAGCACAGAACTATGAAGCAAATGAGGAAAGATACACCTGAGAGAATCATTGAAAATTCCGTTAGAAGAATGATTGGAAGAAATTCTTTGGGAAGAACAGTAATGAAAAAATTGCATGTATACTCTGGGTCAAACCATCCTCATATCGCGCAAAATCCTGAATTTTTAGACGTAAAGTCAATGAATAATAAAAATACTAAAAGGAATTAGAATCTATGGTAGTAGAAAAAGAAAAGAAAAAAACTGTTAAGCCTATGCTTAAAAAAGTTGAAAAAGTTTCCACAAAAAAAGCAGTTACTTCAAATAGTGAAACCAAAAAAAAGACTAAAGAAACAGATACAGATATAATAGATATTAAAAAAATATCAGAAGGCAAAGTTAAAATAGTGAAGAAAGATACTGAATCAAAAAAGAAAGCTAGTCAAAATTTTGATGGTAAATCTTATGCTACTGGTAAAAGAAAAAATGCTATAGCAAAAGTTTGGCTAACAAAAGGCGGTGGTAATATAAAAATTAACGGAGTAGACGCATTAGATTATCTAAAAAGACCTATTCTAGAAGTTATAATAAACACACCATTTGTCGTTACTGACACAGTTGGTAAGTTTGATATAGTTTGCACTGCAATCGGAGGTGGATTAAGCGGACAAGCAGGAGCTATAAAACACGGTATATCCAAAGCTCTACTTAATCACAATCCAGAAGCTTACAGAAAAGATTTAAAATCTGCTGGTTTATTAACTAGAGATTCAAGAATTGTTGAAAGAAAAAAACCTGGTTTAAAGAAAGCAAGAAAAGGTCAAGTATTCAGCAAACGTTAATTATAGTTTATTTACAACAAAAATGACTGTATTTTACAGTCATTTTTAATTACGTACTTTCATAAAATGTTTAAATCAAAATTTTTACAAGAATGCGAAAAAAGAGGTTTTTTAAACCAATGCACGAATATAGAAGAACTAGACAAACAATTATCCAAAAATAAGCCAGTAATAGCATACTGGGGAACAGACCCAACAGGAGCATCATTACATGTTGGACACTTATTTTCCCTAATGATGATAAGACTATTTCAAAGATGCGGAAACAAACCAATAATATTAGTTGGTGGTGCAACTGGACAAATAGGCGATCCATCCTTCAAAGACAAAAGCCGTCCAATGATGTCAATAGAAACACTAGAAAAAAACAAAATTGGAATAAAAAAATCAATAGAGAAGTTCATAAAGTTTGGAGAAGGAGAAACCGACGCCATAATGGTTGACAATTTAGATTGGTGGAAAGACAAAAATTACTTAGAGGTACTACGAGAAATAGGTTCACACATGTCGGTAAACCGAATGTTGTCTTTTGAATCTGTAAAACTCAGACTTGAAAAAGAAGAACACATGAGCTTTCTTGAATTCAACTACATGGTTTTACAATCATACGACTTTTACCACCTATACAAAAAATACGGATGCACTTTACAACTTTGTGGAGGCGACCAATGGGGCAACGTTGTAGCAGGTGCAGAACTTGTCCGCAGATTACAATTTATAAATAACGAAGTAGAAAAAGGTGAAAAAACCGAAGTTTTAGGCTTTTCAACACCACTTTTAACCGATTCGAACGGCAAAAAAGTAGGCAAAACAGAGGGCAATGCCATCTGGACAAACGAAGATATGTTAGACCCGTTTGAATATTTTCAATATTTTAGAAATACCAACGACAGTGATGTTGTCAAATTTCTAAAAATATATACAGACATGAAAGTTGAAGAAATTGAATCAATGCAAACAAAAGACATAAATGAACTTAAAAAAATTCTAGCATACGAAACAACAAAAATATGCCACGGTGAAGAAATAGCCAAAAAATGTTTAGAAAAAGCCATACAAATTTTTGAAAACAAAAACAAAGATTTTCTAGAAACCATCAACTACGATATAAATAAAAACGGTCAACAATTATATGCCCTCCTAAAAAATCTTAACTTCGCCAAATCAAATGGCGAGGCTAGAAGACTTATCAAAGGTGGTGCAATAAAAATCAGTGATATAAAAATTGAAGATGAAAACTATTTATTCCCAACAGATAGTCGAAAATTCAAATTATCTATCGGAAAGAAGAAGGAAATAATTATTATTATATAAAATTTTATGTCAGCCGATAGAATTAGCTTGTTGTTGCCTTTTATTAGACTGAGTAGGAACTTTTCATCATCTGCTCTTTCCCTTTTTGATAATCAAAGTTAAAAACTTTTACATTATTCCCTATATTTTTTCTAAATATCTTAGACCTATCTAGAATATCAATTTCATTAAACTCTGTTTCCTTTAATATTTTTCTTTTTTGCTCAAGTTCTTCTCTTTTTTCTTGTAGTATCTTTTTCTTCTCATCTCTTGTTTCATCATTAGCAACAATATTACCTAAAGAATTTTCTTCAACAACTTTTGGTTTTTCTATCTTGGCTTTTTTATATTCTAGTTTACTTTTCTTTTTCTCAACTATAGGCTCAGCTTGTTTCAATATATCAATATTTTTCTCTAATGTAGCATCAATAGCTGTATTATTAATTTCTATCTGTTCTAATGGTTTACTTATTGTTTCTACTAAAACACCTTTAAGTAAATTCTTTGTTGAATTATCAAAAGTATTATACCTATCTTCATCGATATGATCATCAAAATACTTTTGAAAAATAAAAGCTCTTTCCTCAGGTACCTTTTTCTTAAATTCTTCTTCCTGTTCGGGTGTTGGTCTTTTTAAATTACCATCATTGTTTTTATTAAGGCCAAAATAATCTCTTATACAATCTGCTCTCATTTTATCAAATAGTTCTACAGTTTTTTCTCTAGTACTAGACAAATGTATACCTTTTTCATTTATTGCAGCTAATACAGCACCTTTACCGCCACCTAAAAACGGATCAAGTTTACTTTCTAATTTATTATTTTCATTCCTTAATCTATTTATCTTATTAACATTCTTATCATAAGTTTCTTTGGCTGCAGCAAGTACTTTATTTTCTCTACTACTCCACCAATGTTTTTCTTTAGGAGTAAAACCAATTACTTGTTTAAAAGATTTTTCACCTTTTTGAACTTTTTGAACAACATCTATTCCTCCAACTCCTTCTATAAATTCGCTGTTCTTTTTCATACTTAAACAAAAATCATTATAATCTTTACTAATCTCTTCGTCTGTTTTACCACTAATAATCTTTTATGAACTTCACAAAAGTCTCAAGATCATGCACTTTATCCCAAGAATCTATTTTTTCTTCGCTAGAATCTTGTGATGACACACTTTTTCCAAAATTAGAATATGATACACTACTAATTGTTGGCTCTGTTGATGTTGGTGTTCTTGCTCTTGCTGCCGGTTGTTGTTCTTGTTGTTGTACTGGTTCTGACATAAGTACTGGCCTTTAGCTTTTTTTATTAGATGCTTTTTTCAGTGGAATCTTTTCTTTAGAATTTTCATCTATAATGTTTTGATACCCATCACCTCTTCTAGACATTTTTTTAAAAAATTTAAATCCTCCTCTAAGAAAATCCATCTCTACCCCTATTTTTTAAACTATTGATATAATAATAAAAGCAAATTTATTTTTAATCAATATATTTTTATTGTCATTTTCACATAA